>JBBQDF010000028.1:0-12676 GCA_038319475.1 Thermoanaerobaculia bacterium | reverse complement strand
TGGCCGGCGGCGGTCTCCCGGCGGGGGGGCGGGAGAGAGGCGGCCCGCGACCGCTCCGCCGGGCGCGCGGCCGGAGGGGGGGCGCGGACCAGAACGGGAGACGGCTCGGGAAGCGCGGTCGGCTGCGGAAGAGGCGGTGTCGAAATCGCGGTCGGGAGGATCGAAGGCGCGGTCGCCCGGGGCGCGGCGCTCGTGACCGGGGCGGGCGCGCTTTGCGGCACCCGGGTCGCGAAAAACGCGCCAATCGCGGGAAGCCCGATCGCCGCGGCCCACCAGATCCACCGCGGAGCACGCGACGCCGTGGATGCCGCGGAGCCTGCGGGGGGCCCGTGCCGGAGGGGCGGGGGCGGCGCGGCGGGCGGGAGTGTCGCCGCGGGACTTCCGGTGCGCAGGGTCGGCGCGGATTCGGAAAAGGCAGCCGACTCGGCGGACGTGGAAGCCGCACCGAGCGGCCCCGAGCGGCCGGAGGGCGTGCCGCCCGGCTCCGGCGGACGTCCGAACTTTTCCAGAGGGGGAAGCGGCACCGGGTTTCCGGCCAGAAAGTCCCGCAGAGCTTTCCCCATCTCCCCGGCCGTCTGAAATCTGGCGGCGGGCTCTCGCTCGAGCGCGCGCATCACGATCGCCTCGAAGAGGGGGTGAATGCCGGGCCGCTTTGGACCGAGCGGCTCGGCCGGCATGGTGAAGCGCTTCATGGCCATGCGCACCGGGTCCGTGTCCTGAAAAGGGAAACTGTTTGAAACCATCCGGTACAGCGTCGCGCCGAGGGAGTAGATGTCGGCGCGCCCGTCGACCGCTCCGCCCGTCAGCTGCTCCGGGGCGATGTAGGCGGGCGATCCCAGGATCGTCCCCGTCCGGGTATGGACCACACTCTGTTCCGACTTCGCGATCCCGAAATCCATGACGTAGGGGTGGCGCTCATCGTCGACCAGGATGTTTTCGGGCTTGATGTCGCGGTGCACGATGCGGCGCCTGTGGCTGTAGTCGAGCGCGTCGCACACCTGCGCTGCCAGGGTCGCCGTCTCGACCTCCGACCACGGGCCTTTCTGCTTGAGCTCGCGGATCAGCGTCGGGCCGTCCACGAACTGCATCGTGAACCAGCAGAGGTCCTCGTGCTGCCCGTACGCGAAGATCTTGATGATGTGCGGATGGTCGAGGGAGGCGGCCAGTCGCGCTTCCTGCCGGAAACGCTCCGTGAAATCCGGGTCCTCGATGTCGGCGGCGAGGACCTTCAGCGCCTCGATGCGATCGAGCCGCCGATTGCGGACCCGGTACACGGTAGCGAACCCTCCTCGACCGAGATGGCCCACCATCTCGTAGCTCTCGGCGAGCAGGGCCGCGATGCGGGCCTCGCGCGAATCAGAGGGAGAAGACATCGAAGTTGAGGATTGGGAGTTGGACGTTGAGCGTTGAGCGTCAAGGGTCAGGCGTTGACGGCATTCGGAGGCGATTCACGAGAAGGTGGCCATTCCGCGGCCTGCCCGCGAGAATGGAATGCCTTCGCTGGCGAGCCAGGCTTGCGCCCGCTCGAGCGCCTGGCGCTCCTTGAAATGAAAGAACCGGGCTTCTTCTTTCGGAAATCTCACGAGCGCCTTGCGGAACGCGGACACGGAGTCCTGGCCCTCCAGCGCCGCTTTCAGACTCCGCCGGCACGCCTCGTCCTCGCACTCCGGCAGGAAAGCTTCCAGGTCTCCGACGGTGCGCTCTCCCTGGTCGCGCGGCAGGGCGACGAAGCGGGAGTTGCCCGCGAACTCGGCGTGCCGGGCCGGATCGGAGACGAGCGCCTGCTCCACGTCTCCCGTGTCCCGGTCGAAGAAATGCGTGATCTGGTGGGAGCGGCTCTCAAAACCCACGATCAAGCCTTCCCAGTCGATGCGGAGTGGCATCAGACGTGCTGTTTCGCTACCGACCGCGGCGATTGGAAGGCATAAGCCGGTATGATACGCGGTTCATATGACTGTGAAAAAGATCTCCACATTCGACGACTGGATCGACGCCTTCCGCTCGTGGCAGGGCGACATCAACCTGCGCCTGCCCCGGTTTTCCGACTATCAGTTCGAGGCGAAATACGGCGATCTGAAGACCAGCGAGATCGAGTTCGGCGACTTTGCGGGCGAGAAAAAATGGGAGCGGGTCACTCAGATCCCGCAGCAGCAGATCCGCGACGCTCTCCTGAATCTGATCGTCTACCAGGGCGACACGGAGTTTGCCTCGGTCGAGCAGCAGCGCAACCTGCTCGAGACGTCCCCTTCGGACTACGACACCGACAGCGTGTGCCGGATCATGGTCGAAGAGATGCGGCACGGATGGCAGATGTGCCACCTCCTCGTCAACCACTTCGGCGACACCGGCAAGGTCGAAGCGCGCAAGCTCCTCGAGCGGCGCGCGTGGGATAACAGCCGCCTGCTCGGGTCCTTCAACGTCGAGGTGGACAACTGGGTCGACTTCTTCACGTACACGGAGTTCGTCGACCGCGACGGGAAGTTCCAGCTGAACATGCTTTCCACCTCCGCCTTCGCGCCGCTCGCGCGTTCGATGGGACCCATGCTTCGTGAAGAGGGGTTTCATCTGGGCACCGGGCACATGGGGCTCCAGCGGATCGTGAAGGCGGGCCGCGTCCCGCCGGCGCTTCTCCAGAAGTACATCAACAAGTGGCTCTCGACCGCGTACGACCTCTTCGGCAAGGATTCGTCTTCTTCCGCGGAATGGTTCTACGTCTGGGGGCTGAAGGGCCGCTATGACGAATCGCGCCAGGCCGAGGTCCCGGACAAGGCGCATTTGAACGAGCTCTCGCGCGAGATGTACCGCCAGGAAGTCGAGAAGCTTCTCCAGTCGATCAGCCGGCTGCTCCCGGCGGGGGTCGACCCGATCACCGCGCCCGACATGAAGTTTCACCGCTCGATCGGCGAGTTCGCGGGCGAGCCGTATTCCATCCGGGGCGAGAGGCTGTCGCCGGAGGCCTACGAGAAGCACGCGGCCGAGGTGCTTCCGAACGAGGAAGAGAAGCAGTTCATCCGGGACCTCATGAGAGAGCCGGGGTGGATCGCGCCGCGCGAAGAGGTCACCGCAATCCCGGAGAACTGATCCGCTGACGGGCTCGCTTCTGCGGCAGCGTCTTCTCTCCTGGTACCGCACCGAAAACCGGCAGCTTCCCTGGCGGGGAACCCGCGATCCCTACCGGATCTGGGTGTCCGAGGTGATGCTGCAGCAGACCACCATCGCCGCGGTCCACGCCCGGTACGACTCCTTTCTGGCCCGCTTCCCGGACATCGACGCGCTCGCCCGCGCGCCCGAGGAATCGGTGCTGGCGGAGTGGTCCGGGCTCGGCTACTACGCCCGGGCGCGGCATCTCTCGCGCGCCGCCCGGCAGGTTCTCCGCGATCACGGCGGACAGCTGCCGCGCAACGTCGACGCGCTGCGCGCTCTCCCGGGATTCGGGGACTACACGGCGGCCGCGGTCGCTTCGCTCGCGTGGCACATGCGGGCGCCCGCCGCCGACGCGAATGTCACGAGGGTGCTCTCCCGACTGCACGCGATCGAAGGGATCTCAGGATCTCCTGCGCATCGCCGGACTGTCCTCGCGGCGGCCGCGGAACTCCTGCCGCGGCAGCGACCCGGCGACGCGACGGCCGCGCTCATGGACCTCGGGCAGGCGATCTGCCTTCCGCGGCGCCCGCATTGCCCCCGCTGCCCGGTCCGCCGTGAATGCGCCGGCTTCGCTTCGGGAGACCCGGAGCGCTATCCGCAGCGGGTGGCGAAAGCTCCCATGACAGACTCGGACGTCGCGGCCGCCCTCGTCCTGCGGAACGGCCGGGCCCTTCTCCTCCGGCGGCCGCCGGGAGTTTCGCTCGGCGGGCTGTGGGAGTTCCCGCTGGTGGAAGCCGAGACTTCGAACGGGGCGAGGAGCCGACTCGCCGTGCTCGTCGAATCTCTGGGTTTCGGCCTCGACACCCTGGCTCTTCCCCGCGCCGCGACTCACACGATCATGCGCCGGCGGCTCCGGATCGCGGTTTTTCGGACCATTCCGGCGGAGGCTTCCACCGGCTTTCTTTCCCGCCGCGACCGCGAACGCGCGCGCTGGTGGTCCCCGGCTGACCTCGATCGGGCGGCGATATCGACCCTGACCAGGAAGATCGGACGAGCGGCCGGGTTCCTTCCGGTGTCACAATGACGTCATTCTGACGATCACGACGGCAGGTTCGCTCGCTCTGGGGGCATGGCTCGCCCTCGCTTGCCCGGCCGCCGGCGCCCAGCAGCCGGATACCGCCGCACCGGCCAGTCCCGTGTCGCGGCTGACGCTGCGCAACGGGACCGTCTACCTTTTGACCGAGCCGCCGCGGGTGACGGGCACGCGCGTCGTCTTCACCACGATGGACGGCCAGAGCTATTCGATGCACCAGAGCGAGATCGAGTCGATCGCCGCCGCGCCGCGTCCGACGCGCACGCCCGCGAACTCGTACAGCATTCAGGATTCCCGCGCTCTCGGCGCCCTCGCCCGGCAGGACCGCGAAGCGCGCGGCCTGAAAGCCGCCGTTGCGCCGGCGCGCGCGCCGGCCGCGAAGAAGCGCGCCCGAAAGCCGGCATCGAAGCCGACGCCCCGGCGCTGACGATCCTTCCCTAGGCGGACAGTGACGGCGCGACCGCGGCGCGCCTGATCGCGGCGGGACAACCGGGCCCACGGCGCCGGGAGACCCTCGTCCGAAAGGCCGTGTTCCGGTCGAGGTGGTACGCTGGTCGTCTCCGTGAACTCCAGAACTGGTGCGCCGGATTCGCCCGAGTTCACCCTCGGACACATCCTGGTGGTGGACGACGACCCCGAGATCCGGCGGCTGCTTGGCCAGATGCTCCGGCCGGCCGGTTACCTCGTCCACGAGTACGCCACCGCCGCCGAGGGCGTTGCGGCCATTCGGACCGACTGTCCCGACGTCGTGCTTCTGGATCTCGACCTGCCCGACCGGAGCGGCCACGATGTCCTGGAAGAGATCCGCTCCGATCCCGTCACCCGCCTCCTCCCCGTCGTGATGCTGACCGGACACGCAGAGCGCCATCAGAAGATCCGGGCTCTCCGGCAAGGCGTGACGGACTTCATCGCGAAGCCGTTCGCCCCGGAAGAGCTCCTCCCGCGGGTCCGCTCCCTCGTCACGCTGAAGCAGTTTGCCGACGAGTTCGAGCATGCCGAGCGGGTCATCCTGACTCTCGCCCGAACGATCGACGCGCGCGATCCTCACACGGCGGGGCACAGCGGGCGCGTCGCGGAGTACGCGGACCGGCTCGCGCTGCGAATGGGACTCGATACGGCGGCGCGGTCGGAGATGCGCCGAGGAGCGCTCTTTCACGACATCGGCAAAATCGTGATCCCCGACTCGATTCTTCGAAAACCGGGCATCCTGACCGCCGAAGAGCGCGTCGTGATCGAACAGCACCCCGCGATGGGTCAGGAGCTTCTCTCCCCGATGCTGACGATGCGAAAGATCCTTCCGGTCGTCTCCGGACACCACGAAAGGCTCGACGGATCGGGTTACCCGGCGGGGCTCTCCGGCTCGGAGATCCCGACGCCGGTTCGGATCGTCACTGTCGCCGACATCTACGACGCGCTCACGAGCGACCGTCCCTACCGGCCCGCCCGCACGCGGGAAGCGGCGTTCGAGATCCTGGCGGACGGGGTCGAAAAGGGGTGGTGGGATGGAGACGTCGTCCGCGAGCTTCGCGCAGCGGCCGCCGCGGCCGAGCTGCCGGTCAGGGGCGCCGGAGAGTGAACCTCCCGCCGGACGGCGGAGCGCGACTCACGACGCGGGTGGCAGCCCGAACGGTACACGACCTGAACAACATCGCGACCGTCCTCTCCGGCCACATCTATCTGCTGCGAAGCGCCGCCGAGCCCCCCGAAGAAGGGTACGACGCGATGGAGGCGGCGATGGAGACCCTCAAGAAGCTGACCGCGTCCCTGTGTTCGCTTGCCGCGCTCGGAGTCGGTGAGCGAGAGCCCGTGCGGATCAACGAACTCGTCCAGTCCGCGATGGCCGCTCTCCCTCCGGGCCGGTCGGTAGAGCTCGAACTCGATCCGGCGGTCAAAGAAATTCGGCTGCGCCCGGGAGACGTCGCAAGAGCCCTCGACGCGCTCCTTGCCAACGGCGCCGAGGCGAGCGAGCCCGGGCAGCCGCTGCGCGTCTCGACCCGTCAAGGCCCCGACGGGTCCGTAGAAATCCGGGTCGAAGACTCGGGCGGAGGTGTTCCCGAAGAAATCCGACGCCGGAACTTCGACCCCTTCTTCACGACCAGGGGAGTCAAAGGCCGGGGAATCGGTGTGACGGTCGCAGCGACAGCCGCCGCTCTCGAGTCCGGCTCGCTCCAGATCGAGAACCGGCCCGGAGGCGGCACCACCGCAACCCTTCGCCTCCGCGGCGAAGCCCAGCCGGCACCCGCGACCTGAACGCATCCCCCGGTTAATCCGCGAGCCCGCCCCCGCGGGAGTGCCGCATCTCACCCGGCGGGTCCCTCTCGCGGCGCGCGCGGGGACAAAATCGCTTCCTCACCTCAGTGACGAGGCGAGCGATCGAGCCCTCAGGGCGAGCCGCTCGCCCGGCACGTGAGCGGGCCCCGGAGTGAGCAGAGGCGACGCGCGCGACGGTAGTATTGCGCTCATGCACATCGACCGGGACGGGCAAAGCTTCGAAGTACGGGAGCTCGGCGCAGGTCCCACATTGATCCTCGTGCACGGTTATCCACTCGACGGGGGAATGTGGTCCGGAGTGGCGCGGATCCTCTCGAGCGAGTTTCGAGTCGTCAAACCGGACCTGCCGGGGCGGCCCGAGAACCCTCTCCCGCCCGGCGGCACGATCGGCAGCTTCGCGGAGTTTCTCGCCGCGCTCGTTGCGGCCTCCCCGCCCCCGGTCGGAGTGGCCGGCTTCTCGATGGGCGGGTATGCCTTGCTTGCCCTGCTCCGGGATCGGCCGGAGGGAATCGGGGCGGCCGCGCTCATCGACACCCGCGCCTCCGCCGATGACGAGGCGGGGCGCGCGAAGCGGGAGGAGGCGATCGCGTCGCTTCAGGCGGGCGGCCCGGCCGCCGTCGCCGACGCCATGATCCCCAAGCTGCTCTCCGCGGAAGCGCGCGGGCGGGCGGACGTCGTGGAACGCGTGCGGCGAACCATTCTCAGGCAGAGCGCCGCCACGCTGCAGTCGGACCTCGAGGCGATGCGCGACCGTCCGGACCAGACTTCATTTCTCGAGCGGATCGCGATCCCGACGCTCGTCATTGCGGGGGAGCACGACGAGGTGGCCTCGTCCGAAAGCGCGCGGCGGATGGCGGAGGCGATTCCCGGAGCGCACTTCGTGGAAATTGCCGGAGCGGGGCACGCCACCCCCATCGAAAGGCCGCGCGCGGTGGCGGCCGCACTCGCCGGTTTTTTCCGCCCCGCGCTGTCCGGTGGCATCGCGTCCGGATCCTGAACTTCCGCGCCGCGATGAGATTCTTCCGCAAAGAGGCCTCCCCCTCCGCGGCCGCCCGCCTCCACGTCGGGTGCGGCAGCGAAGCGATCGCGGGCTGGGTCAACATCGACAGCCGACCCCTGCCCGGCGTCGACCGGGTCCTGGACGTCACGTCGGGTCTCCCTTTCGAAAACGTGTCCGCGATTTACGCGGAGCACTTCCTCGAACATCTCTCCCTGGAGGATGGGCTCTCCTTCCTCTCGGAGTGCCGGCGAGCGCTCCGCGACGATGGCGTTCTGCGAGTCTCGACGCCGAACCTCGACTGGGTTTACCTGACCCATTACCGGGCCGGGCGATCAGACGAAGAAGAGAGCCTGCGCGACTGCCTCCAGTTAAATCGAGCGTTCCACGGCTGGGGTCACCAGTTTCTGTACAACCCGGAGTCGCTCTCGGCGGTGCTACGGGCCAGCGGGTTTTCGTCCGTGCGGTTCGAACGCTACGGCCAGAGCGGCGTCGCGGAGCTCCGCGGGCTCGAGCGCCATGAAACGTGGGAAGACACGCCCGAACTTCCCCACGTCATCATCGCGGAGGCGTTCGGCCGCGGCGCCCGGCGCCCGCTGCCGGAAAAATATCTGGGACCGTTCCGGGAAGCCATCGCGATCCGCTGACCGGCTTCTCATGTCACACCCGGCCTGGCTTCTCCTCCTCTTCGGCGCGGTCGGAGGCCTGGTGCTCCTCGCGGCGCGCTCCCTGAAGCGGCCGTTGAACCGCCCCGAATCGGCCCTCGTCCTCCTCCTCCCGATCGCTCTTCTTTTTCCCGGCTTCGCGACCCGCCGGACGATTCTGCCTGTCGATCACGCCATGCTCCTCCCGCCCTGGAGCCACGCGGATGCGGGCACCCGGTACACCCGGTACAACGCGAACTTGAACGACGCGGCGACGCAGATGGCGCCCTGGGCCAAGGCGGTCCGGATGGCGTGGAAGGAAGGGTCGCTGCCGCTGCGCGATCGCTGGAACGGGTCGGGAATGGCTCTCGCCGCCAACGGCCAGTCCGCGCCGTTCTCCCCCTTCTCGATCCTGATGCTGCCGGTCGCGCTCTCGTCGGCCTTCACCCTCGCGGCCGCCGCGAAGATCCTGCTGGCGCTGTCCGGCACGATGCTCTGGCTCCGCGAACTTTCCGTCTCCCGCGGCGCCGCCGCCTTCGGAGGAGTCCTCTTCGCCCTCTCCCTGACGATGGCTCCGTGGCTTCTCTTTCCTCACACGGCCGTGGTCTGCCTCTGGCCGTGGGCGGCTCTCGGCATCGAGCTCCTGCGTGAACCCGCGATGCGCCCGGGAGGAAGGTGCCTGCTCACGTCCGTGTTCTTCGTCTGGCCCCTCTGCGGACACCCCGAAAGCCTCGTGCTCGGCGCCCTCTTCCTGGCGCTCTGGCTCTCCGCCCGGGTGATCCTCCGCTGCCTGCCGGAGCCCGTCTCGCTGGCGAGGGAAATCGGCCTCTGCGCGCTTGCGGCCGTCGGGCTCTCTGCGTTCCTGCTCCTTCCAGAAGCGCTCGCGATCGGCGCCTCCAACCGGGTCCGGGTCGCGGAAGCGTTCTGGAACCGCCTGCCCTTCTCCTGGGGTCCCCACGGCCCCCGCTGGCCCGCGGCTCTGGTGACATCTCTCTTCCCGCGCGCACTCGGCGACGAGATCACTTCCCGCACGATTCCGGGCGCCGTCGGGAACTTCCCCGAGATGACGCTCGGCCATTTCGGTCTCACCGGAATCGCGACCGCTCTCCTGATCCTCCGGCCCGGAGGAAAGCGGCGTCCCGAGTCGCTGGCGTTTCTTCTTCCCGCGGGATTGGCGCTCGCGATCGCAACGGCGCTCTGGCCGTTTTTCGAGATCTTCCTCCACCTTCCCGGACTGCGGCTGATGCTGCCGACGCGATATCTGTCCTGGGTGGCCTTCGGCGGCGCCGGCCTCGCCGCGTTCGAAGCGGACCGGCTCCGTCTGGACCTCGAGGCCCGTCGTGGAGCGGCGCTCGCGCTTCTCCCGATCGCGGGGGTGTTCTGCGCCGCCGCGGCGGTCGTTCATCGCCTCCTTGCGCCTCTCCATGCCGCGGCCGGCGGAAGCGGGTCTCAGAAGCATGCGCTCCTCCTGACCATCGGGGTCCTCGCCGCGATCGTCGGCGCCGCCGTGGCAGCCACGCTCCGCCCCGCATTCGCCCGGCGCCTGCCGCTCGTGCTCGCGGGCCTCGCCGCCATCGAGCTCGGCGCCCAGGACGTCCGCCTCTACCGCTTCGGCCCGCCCGAAAATCTCTTTCCCGCGACTCCGCTCGTCGTATTTCTGAAGTCGCGCCCGGGGTCGTTTCGAACCGGCGGCGCGGGCGCAATGCTGTTCCCCAACTCGAATGTCTTTGCCGGAGTGGAAGACATCCGAACGCACGATCCCGTCGAGCGCCGCGACTACGTCGACTTCCTGGATCGAAATGCGGGGTACGCTCCCGCCGACTACTTCAAGCGTCTCTCGAACTGGAACGCTCCCGCGTTGGACCTCCTGAACCTGCGCTACCTGGTGAGCGAGCCGGGCTCGCCGACTCCGGGCGGCAAGTGGCGGCCCGTCTACTCGGGAGGCGACGGCATGGTCTTCGAAAACGACGCGGCGCTGCCGCGGGTTTTCGGAGCGAATCGCATTCCCTCCGCCGGGCGGAGCGCACCCGACCCCTTCACCGTCTCGGATTACCGCGAGGACACCAATTCGGTGTCGTTCCGCGTCCTCTCGCCCGGCACTGCTCGGGCGGTCGTCAGCCTCGTCGACGACGGAGGCTGGTCGGCGCGCGACGAATCCGGCAGGGAGCTTGCGATTTCGCGCGCTGCGGGTCTCCTCGTGTCCCTCGAGGTTCCCGGCGGGGACCACACGATCCGCCTCCGCTATCGCCCTCCGGGATTTCTCATCGGGTCGATCCTCTCGCTCGCGACCGCCGCGTGGATCGCAGCCGCTCTCGTTCTTCGAATACGGAGACGTCCGCGATCGTCCCGGAAAGCAGAGACGCCCGCGCCGGCGGTCAGAACGCGGAAACGTCCGCGATACTCGACAACGTCTGATACGGATTGAAATAGCTCCTGACGCGGCCCGTCGTCGTGTCGGTCACGGTCAAGGTGTACTCGACGTCCGACAGAGCGCCCGAAAAAAACCAGTAGCGCCCGTTCACCGCTCGCCCGTCCACAATCTTGACGAGAAGCTCGACGTTGTTCGGCGAGAAGAACCAGAAATAACCGGCGTCTGCCGTGAGCGACGCCGCCATCCCGACGCCGCCGCTCGCGAGTGTCGGAGCGCGCCAGGCGACCTGCACGCGAAACCGGCCCGCGTTAAGACACAGCGTCCGCTCATCCGCGGCGCAGACGCCGGCAGCGCCGACGCCAGCTTCGCGAAGCGCCGCGGCGGCGTCCACCCGCGGCGTCGTCAACCCGTTCTTCGCATCCGTGACCGGTTTTCCGGCGCCCGACAGAATGAGCTCGATCTCGGGCGGCTCGAAGGAGGGCCGCGCTTCGAGAAGCAGCGCCGCCACTCCCGCGGCGTGAGGTGAGGCCTGCGAGGTCCCGACGTACGTGGATCGCCCGCCTCCGATGGCGGTCGAGGTGATCACCGCCCCGGGGGCGAGCAGACGCAGACCGGGACCCGAATTCGAGAAGCACGCCGGCTTGTCCGGAAAGGTCGCCTCCCGGCACCCGAAGGAGGACAGGGTGCCGACGTCCGCGTCGTACGTGGCGCCGACAGCGACCGCGGCCGTGACGCAGGCGGGAGCGGTCAGCCGCGCAGGCGAGCGATCATTGCCCGCCGAGGCGAAGACGGTCACTCCCCGGGCCCGCAGCGCCGCCACGGCCTCGGCCAGGGCGGCCACCGGCGCCGACGCCTGGTCGCACGGCGCCTCGTACAGAGCGAACGTGCCGAGGCTCATGTTGACGACGCGGACGTCCGGCCGGTTCTGGTTCAACCAGTCGAGGGCCGACACCACCTGCGAGGCGCCCGAGAACGTGTTGTTGCGGTCGAGGACCTTGATGGCCAAGATCTTCGCGTCGGGAGCGACGCCTCGCGCGGCAACGCGCCCGCCCGACGTGACGACGCCCGCGACGTTCGTTCCGTGCCCGTGATCGTCTTCGGCGCTTCCGGGGCCCGACTGTTCCACCTGCCCGTCGGGACAACAGCCGGACCCATCGGCATTGCGGCAGAAGCAATGCTGCCCGGCGACGTCGTCGGCCAGGTCCGCGTGGTTCGCCGTGACCCCGGTGTCGAGGATGGCGACGGTGACGCCGCGGCCCGTCACGCCCTGCGCGTGCACCGAATCGGCGCGGATGAGCGGGACGCTCTCCGCCAGGTGGCCGTGCCCCGGCTCATCGAGATCGATCCGCGGGACGTCAGGGTCTCTTCGCAGGCGCTCGAGCCCCCGGGCGCTCAGCACGCCGGCGGCCGCAGACACGGTCCTCCAGTCGGAGGTCGCCTGGAAGTCCTCCGGCGGCAGGCGGGCCAGCGACCTCCGGCCGGCGGGGCGATCCTGCGCCGGAGCCACGCCTGAATTTTCGCGGCGGAAGAGAATCACGACGCGCGCGCGGCCCGCCGCGGCGATCTCCGCCTCCGCGCCGGCGCCCACGCGGGCCGCAGCCAGTCCCGCGCAGACGCCGCGGCCGGGGAGAGCGAAAGCGAATGCCGCCCAGAGGAGAAGCGAGAGGAAACGCGTCGCTCCCGGCCGCGCGCGGCGACCGCCGGGTCCGACACCGGCACGGGTCCCGCGCGCAGTCACGGAGCGGATCCTAACGCCTCACCGCACGACCCCTCTTTTGCGCGCTTTCGGGTCGAGCGGAGGAAGAGATAATGCGCGCTTCTCATGGAAACATCATCCCGCTGGAACGACGACACCTTCACGAGTCACATGGAGCGCCTCGTCTGGACCGCCTCTCCGGTCGTGCGTCGATACCTGCATCGGCTGGTTTCGGGAAACCCGAATTGCGACTGGCTGACGTTCGTCGAGGCGAAGCACCTTCCGGATCGCGTCGAGCGCGCGCTCGTGCTCGGATGCGGCTCGGGTTGGCTCGAGCGCGCGCTCGCCCGGCGCGGAAGATGCGGGGAGATCCTGGCGTGCGACTCCGCTCCCGCGACGGTCGAGCGCGCACGGGCCGAGGCGGCGAAGGCGGGGATCGGCAGCATCGATTACCGCGTCCTCGATCTGGAACACGCCCCGCTTCCGGGACCCTTCAACGCGATCATCGCGAACGATGTCC
>JBBQDF010000027.1:0-12698 GCA_038319475.1 Thermoanaerobaculia bacterium | reverse complement strand
CGCATCCGGCCGAGCCGCCGGCCGGTGCCTTCGCCGCGCACGGCGAAGGCAGCTCCCTCCGTTCGCGGAGGCGACGTTCGGTGTGGCCCGGAGCTTGCTATCCCTCCCCGCCAGGAGGGCCCCTATCTATGGGCATTCTTGGATGGATCATCTTCGGACTCGTGATCGGCGCCCTGGCGAAGTTCATCATGCCTGGGAAGGACGGCGGCGGAATCATCGTGACGACGCTGCTCGGGATGGTCGGCGCGCTTCTCGGCGGTTTTCTGGGACGCGCGCTCGGTCTTTACCGGGCAGAGGAACCGGCCGGTTTCGTCGGCGCGCTGGTTGGCGCACTCGTCGTGCTTTTCATCTACCGGGCCATGGTCGGGCGTCGCCGCCTGGCGTAATCAAACGAGTCGAAGGGGAATTTCGTGTAGGGGCCTTCGGGCCCCGACACCTTTTTCAGGGGTTCTTTTCCGACCCTGAGCGAAAATCGCGGAATGAATCCGAAACCGAAATCGCAGCCGGGGAAATCCGAAGACGACGGCGGAAGGAGCAGCGCCGGCGGGCCAGCCGCCGGGCGCATCGCCGCGTTCCGGTCGCGCCCGAGGCGTCCGAGCGCCGGCAGGATGAGCGCCGCGAGGGCAATCAGGGCCCGGCAAGGCGTGGGCGAGAGCGACAGTGACTCTCGGGCCGCACGCGGTACGCCGCCCTCTCGTCCTCTTCCAGTTCTAAGTTCTATCTTCCGTCCTAGCGCTCACTCATGACCCGTCACGCATGACCCGTCACGCATGACCCGTCACGGCTCGAGCCGATTCCGGCGGGCGCCTCGCGTGAAAGTCCGTGCGCCTCTGGTATTCCGCTCCGACCGCCACGAGAGCGTCTTCCCGGAAGGGCGCCGCCAGCAGCTGCAGTCCCGTGGGAAGGCCGCCTCGCCCGAACCCGACCGGGAGTGACAGCGCCGGGAATCCGAGGAGGTTGCCCGCCTGGATGAGCCCGCCTATGGGCGACGCGAAATTCTGCGGGCGATCGCGGGCGAGCTCGGGAAAAGACTTGTCGAAGTCGACGCCGATCGGGTTCGCGATCGTGTCGCGGGTGGGAGCGGCGAGCACGTCGTACTGCTCGAAGAGGGCGGCGACCGGGGCCCGCATCTTCTCGCGCAGCCGCATCGCGTGGAGGTAATCGACCGCGGGAACCATGGCGTTCGCGTAGCCACCCACCCGATCCGCCTTCGCGCGCAGCTCCTTCAGCCTCCCGCTTTCGATGAGCTCGAGGAACGCGCTCGCCCCTTCCGCCGCGACGATCGTTCCGGTGCACAGCCCGTAAGGAAAATCCGGCAGCACCGCGCCGGAAGTCACATCGCAGAAGCGTTCGAGGACGGCTACGGCGTCCCGGAAGTTGCGGGCCACTTCCTCCTGAACAAAATCGGTCGCCCCGCGCATCACTGCGACGCGCAGCCGGACGCGGGGCTTGCCGGCAAAGGAGGAGATCGGCACCGAGGTGGAATCCTTCGGGTCCGGTCCCTCGATGGCGCGCAGAATCGTGCCGCAATCCTCGGCGGAGCGGGCAAGTGGCCCGAGCTTGTCCAACGTCCAGGAGAGCGCCATCGCGCCGTGGCGTGAGACCCGTCCGTACGTCGGTCGCAGGCCGGTCACGCCGCAGTAAGCGGAGGGGGTCAGAATCGATCCCACCGTCTCGGAGCCGATCGCGAAGGAAACGAGACCCGCGGAGACGGCCGCGCCCGGCCCGCTGGAGGACCCTCCACTCCAGTGGTCCCGGTTCCAGGGATTGAGACCCGGCCCCGTGAAAGACGCGTCGGCATTGTTGTACCCCATGCCTCCCGCGAGCTCGACCATGGCGAGCTTCGCGGTCAGGATCGCGCCCGCCTCGCGCAGCCGGCGGATCACCGTCGCGTCCTCGTCGAAGCGCTGATCTCGAAAAGGGGCCGCGCCCCAGGTCGTCGGCATCGAGCGCGTCGCGAGGAGATCCTTCGCGGCATACGGAATTCCGTGGAGAGGCCCGCGCGACCGTCCGCGAGCGAGCTCCTTTTCGGATTCCCGCGCCTCCCCGAGTGCGTCGCCGCCAGCGAGAGTGACGACTGCATTCAAGGGACGGCCGATCCGGTCGAGGCGCTCGAGCGACGCTTCAACCAGCGCGACGGGCGAAACGCGCCGGGCCCGAAGCAGGCGGCCGAGCTCCGCGATCGGTTGGAAGAGAAGGTCCGCGGGCGCCGTCACGAACGGCGCGTCTGGAATCGCGCGGCGGGCTCTTCGCCGTTTGCGAGCTTCACCGCGCGCAGACGCACGCCGCGCCGCTCGAGGGCGCGAACGCGCTCATCGAGAAGCGGGACTTCTTCCGGAGAAAGAAAGGGCCCGTATCGTTCCCGGGCGAGCGCAACGAGCGCCTCGGCCCTGGGATCGGGCGGCGAGGGAGTCGGGGTGAGCGACGGGCCAGGAGAGCTCTGCGCGGACGCGGCGAACGGTCGGACGGCGAACGCCGCGGCGGAGAGGAGCGACCCCAAAAAACCACGCCGGCTGCTGATCATCGACTTCCCTCTTTCGGCCGCGGGCGTTCGCTTCGCGAACAGGCGGCCGAGAGAGCGCTTCGCTTGGAACAATGCACGAACGGCAGCTGCTTCATCTCGCGAAACCCGTTGCGCGAGATCGTCAGGGACCGGAAGAGGAAGTAGAAGAAGTCGCTGCGGCGCCGAGCTTCTCGTAGGCCGCCGTCAGGGCGGCGGCGATCTGCTGCGCGGTTCGGCCCTCGATCTCCTGGCGCGGAATCATGTGGACGAGGCGGCCCCCCGCGAGTATCGCGATCTGCGGCGAGGAGGGAGGGATTCCGACGAAGTAGCTGCGGGCTCGCGCCGTCGCCTCGACGTCCTGGCCGGCGAAGACGGTCGCCCGACGCTTCGGCGCGGCGGGATGAGACAGGGAGAGCGCGATTCCCGGGCGGGCAACTCCGGCCGCGCACCCGCAAATCGAGTTGACGACCAGGAGCATCGGCTCCGGGCTCGAGGCGATCTCCGAGTCGACCGCTTCCGGCGTCGAAAGTTCGCGAAAGCCGAGCCGCGTGAGCTCCTCGCGCATCGGCTGCACCATCATCGGGGGATAGGGCATGAGCGATCCCTCCTTCGGGAAACCTATATCCTATCGTTCGCGACGAACGGACAGGGCCGCGGCCCGTGCCGCAGCAGGGAGAAACGCATGGTGGCGTGGACGAGACGCAGTCTTTTCGGCGTCGTCGGAGCAGCGGCGGCATCGGCCCTCGTTTCTCCCGCCCACGTGACCGGCGTCTCCCCGAGCCCCGCGCTGCCTCCGCCCCTGCCTCCGGACGTGTTCCGCGACCGGCAGAGCCGCCTGCGGACGGCGGCGAAGGCGCGGGGCTTCGACGCACTTTTCGTCACCCCTTCGACGAACCTCGCGTGGGCGGCCAATCTCGCGATCGGGCGCAGCGAGCGGTTGACCGCGCTAATCCTGTTCGCCGAGGGTCCCTCCGTTCTCATCACCCCCTCGTTCGAAGAGGCCAACCACAAGCGCACAGCCGTGGCCGACGACGTGCGGACCTGGAACGAGGACCAGGACCCGCTCGCGCTCGTCGCGAAGATCCTTTCCGGTAAGAAGACGCTCGGCGTCGAGGGCAGCACCGCGTACCAGACCGCGACTGCCCTCTCGGCCGCCGCATCCGCGAAGCTCGACGACGCCACTCCCGTTTTCGACTCTCTCCGCATGATCAAGTCCGCGGAGGAGCAGGGCTTCATTCGCGAAGCCAGCCGGCGGACGAATTCTGCGATCGACGGAGCGCACCGGCGAATGCGCGGCGGGATGACCGAGAGCGAGGTCGCGCGCATCCTCGAGGAGGAGTTCACCGCGCAGGGGGTCCGCGGCGGAGGACTCGTTCAGTTCGGCGCCTCGTCCGCGTTTCCCCACGGGGCCCCGGCGGAGCGGCGCCTCTCGAAAGGGAACGCGGTGCTGATCGACGCCGGGTGCCGGGTGCATGGCTACAGCTCCGACATCACGCGCACCGTCTCCTTCGGCGCGCCCTCCGACGAGTTTCGCAAGGTGTACGACATCGTCGATCGGGCGCAGATGGCGGGCATTGGCGCGCTGAAGGCCGGGACCACGGGGGAGGAGGCCGACCGCGCGGCGCGAAAGGTGATCGACGAAGCGGGCTACGGGCAATTCTTCACCCACCGGCTCGGCCACGGGCTCGGGATGGACGGGCACGAACCGCCCTACCTCGTGCGCGGGAACGCGAAGCCTCTCTCCGCCGGAAACGTGGTCACTGCCGAGCCGGGCATCTACATGCCGGGGAAATTCGGAGTGCGAATCGAGGACGACTACGCAGTGCGCGAGACATTTCCGCCGGCGAGCCTGTCCTCGCGGCCCGGCGAGCTCAAGGTGATCGGATCTTGAGCGGCCGCCGCGGCGGGCTCGCACTATCCGCGATCCTTCTCGCCGCGGCGCTCGCCTCTTCCGGCGCGAAATCCCCTCCCCGCCGGGACGTGATCGTCGTCCTGAACAAATCGGACAACACCGCCTCTATCGTTGACGCGAAGCCGGCGACCGTTGTCGCGCCCGACGGCCGGCGGGCGTGGGCCTCGTGCACGGACGCGGACGTCGTCGCCGTGCTCGACCTCGAGACGCTGAAGATCGTCGGGCGCTGGAAGGCGGGACGGGAACCCGGCGGCCTTGCGGGCTCGTTCGCGGACGCCTCCCGTTAGCCCGATGCCCCTCACAGCGGTCGCGAACAGGTCTTCCCCTTCCGCCGGCCGACTCGAAGCCCTGGATGTGTTTCGCGGAATGACGATCGCGGGGATGATGGTCGTCAACACGCCCGGCGACTGGGACCACGCCTACCCGCCGCTTCTGCACGCGGAGTGGAACGGATGGACGCCCACGGACACGATCTTCCCGTTCTTCCTCTTCATAGTCGGCGTTTCGATGGCCTTCTCGTTCGCCGCGCGGACGGCGGCCGGAGAAAAGCGCGCCGCGCTCTTCCTTCACACGCTCCGGCGCGGGGCGACGATTTTCTGCATCGGGTTCGGATTGAACGTCCTTTCCTTCTTTCTGTTTCACCGGAAGACGGTGCGCATTCCGGGCGTGCTCCAGCGGATCGGCGTCTGTTTTCTCGCCGCCGCGATCCTGTACCTCCTCTTCGGTCCGAAAGGGCTCCTGCCCGCGGCCGCCGTGCTTCTCGCGCTGTACTGGGCGCTCTTAACGTTCGTGCCCGTCCCCGGCTACGGTGTCGGGCGGCTGGATGTGGAAGGCAATCTCCCCGCGTTCATCGATCGCGCGGTTCTCCGGGAACACACGTGGAAGCACAATCCGAACTGGGACCCGGAGGGACTTCTCTCGACCCTCCCGGCCATCGCGACGACGCTCCTCGGGATCGGGGCGGGCGAGCTGCTGCGGGCGAGGCGGTCGTGGCCATGGAGGCTCGGCGCTCTGATGGCGTGCGGCACGCTCGCGCTTTCCCTCGGACTTATGTGGAACGTCTCGTTCCCGATCAACAAGAACCTCTGGACATCCTCCTACAGCCTCTTCATGGCGGGACTCGCGGCCGTCGTGCTGGCTCTCTGTCTCTGGGTTGTCGACGTGCGCCGATGGCGCGCCTGGGCGAAGCCGTTCGTGTGGCTCGGCACGAATGCCATCGCGCTCTTCGTCCTTTCGACCCTGGCCACGCTTTTCGCAATCGCCGTCAAGTGGACCGGCGCCGACGGGACGCGCCGCTCACTCTACGGAACGATCTACCGCACCGTGTTCCGCCACTCTGCCGACGAGCGCCTCGGCTCGCTTCTCTTTGCGCTCGCTTTTCTCGGGATCTGGATCGCGGTCGGCGCCCTGCTCCATCGAAGGCGCATTTTTATCAAGGTGTAGGAATGAAGAAATCGGATCGCAAGCTCGTGCGGCGCTATCGGGTGGACAACCCCGGGAAGTTTCGGCTGAAGGACACGGACCCCGGGGACACGGGCGGCCTCGACCTCGACAAGGGACAGGCGAAACGAATGTTGACCGAGGGAGTCGAGCGTCTGGCGAAGCTCCAGGGGGGGCTCTTTGCCCAGAACCGGTGGGCGCTGCTTCTCGTGTTCCAGGCGATGGACGCGGCCGGCAAAGACAGCACGATCCAGCACGTGTTCTCCGGCGTGAATCCGCAGGGCTGCCAGGTCACCTCGTTCAAGGAGCCGTCGAGCGAAGAGCTCGATCATGATTTTCTATGGCGCATTGCGCGGGCGCTTCCGGAGCGCGGGGAAATCGGCATCTTCAACCGCTCGCATTACGAGGACGTCCTGGTCGTCCGGGTGCATCCGGAGATCCTGCGGGGACAGAAGCTGCCTCCCGCGCGAGGCGACGACTCGATCTGGGACGAGCGGTTCGAGGACATCAACGCGTTCGAGCGGCATCTCCGCCGCAGCGGAACGATCATCCTGAAGTTTTTCCTCCACGTCTCCCTGGAAGAGCAGAAGAAGCGGTTCCTCGCGCGGCTCGACGAGCCCGAGAAAAATTGGAAGTTCTCGCTCGGCGACGTCAAGGAGCGCGCGCTCTGGAAGGACTACATGCATGCCTACGAAGAGGCGGTGCGGGAGACGAGCACGAAGTGGGCGCCCTGGTACGTCGTCCCGGCCGACCACAAGTGGTTCACGCGCCTGGTCGTCGTTGGCGCGGTCGTCGACGCCCTCGAACAGATGGACATCGAGTATCCGACGGTCGATCCCGCGCAGAGAAAGCAACTGGCTCAGGCGCGGAGGGAGCTGGAGGGATTGGAGAGGGTTAAGCGTTGAGCGTCAAGCTTTGACCTTTGTGGAGGCGGCGACCCTCGACTCTGCATCCTGGGCTTAACGCTGAACGCTCGACCTCTTACCTCTTCACATAGATCTCCGCGCCGTCCCGGCGAAACTCCTCCGACTTCTCCGTCATGCCTTTCTTTACCGCGGCTTCCTCGGCGACGCCGAGCGTCGCGGCGTAATCGCGGACCTCCTGCGTGATCTTCATCGAGCAGAAGTGCGGGCCGCACATGCTGCAGAAGTGTGCGAGCTTGGCGCCCTCCGCGGGGAGGGTCTCGTCGTGGAACTCGCGCGCCGTCTCCGGGTCGAGTGCCAGGTTGAACTGGTCCTCCCACCGGAAGTCGAACCGCGCCTTCGAGAGCGCGTCGTCGCGCAGGCGCGCGTCCGGGTGGCCCTTCGCGAGGTCCGCCGCATGCGCCGCGATCTTGTAAGCGATGACGCCGTCCTTGACGTCCTTCTTGTTCGGAAGTCCGAGATGCTCCTTGGGAGTGACGTAGCAGAGCATCGCCGTGCCCATCCACCCGATCATCGCCGCCCCGATCGCCGACGTGATGTGGTCGTAACCTGGAGCGATGTCGGTCGTCAGAGGCCCGAGCGTGTAGAACGGCGCTTCCTTGCAGATCGCGAGCTGCTTCTCCATATTCTCCGCGATCAGATGCATGGGGACGTGGCCGGGCCCCTCGATCATCACCTGGCAATCGTGCTTCCACGCAAGGTCCGTCAGCTCGCCCAGGGTTTCCAGCTCGGCGAACTGCGCCTCGTCGTTGGCGTCGGCGGTCGATCCGGGCCGAAGTCCGTCTCCGAGCGAGAACGCGATGTCGTACGTCTTCATCAGCTCGCAGATCTCTTCGAACCGCGTGTAAAGGAACGACTCCTCGTGGTGGGCAAGGCACCACTTCGCCATGATCGAGCCCCCGCGCGAGACGATGCCGGTGACGCGTTTCGCCGTCAGCGGGATGTACCTCAGCAGAACGCCCGAATGGATCGTGAAGTAATCCACGCCCTGCTCCGCCTGCTCGATCAGCGTGTCGCGGTAGATCTCCCAGGTCAGCTCCTCCGCCTTGCCCCCGACTTTCTCGAGCGCCTGATAGATCGGGACGGTGCCGATCGGCACGGGTGAGTTGCGAAGGATCCACTCGCGCGTCTCGTGGATGTTCTTCCCCGTCGAGAGGTCCATGACGGTGTCGGCGCCCCAGCGGGCGGACCAGGTCATCTTCTCGACCTCCTCCTCGATCGACGAACTCACGGCGGAGTTCCCGATGTTCGCGTTGATCTTCACGAGAAACCGCCGCCCGATGATCATCGGCTCCGACTCGGGATGGTTGATGTTGGCGGGGATGATCGCTCGCCCCCGGGCGACCTCGCTGCGAACGAGCTCCGGGTCGACGTTTTCCCGGATCGCCACGAACTCCATCTCCGCAGTGACCGTCCCCTTCCGGGCGTAATGCATCTGCGTGACGGCGCCGCGGCCCCGCAGGACTTCCCGCGGCTTTGCCATCGCCAGATCGGGCGCGTTCGCGCGGACCGGGGCCGAGCGGTCGTATTCCCCGCGCGCCAGGATCCACGGGCGGCGCAGTTCCGGCAGCCCCTGCCGCAAGTCGATCGCGGAAGCGGCATCCGTATACGGACCCGATGTGTCGTATACCCGGAAGGGCGGGTGGATCTCCGTCTCCCCGCGGAGTCCCCGCGTCGGATGCAGCGCGATCTCGCGGAACGGCACGCGCATGCCGCCGGGACCCGCGGCATAGACTTTTTTCGAACCGGCGAGCGGTTCCCGGTTGGCAACTTCGTTGGACGGGACGGCGTCGCGGTGGGTGCTCATCTTTTCCTCCCTACGGCGGCATTACCCGCGTCAGGTCTTCGGGGTCACCGGTGGAAGTCCCGGACTCTCAGCCGTCTACGCCGGATGCGTAAAGTGGGCTCCCCCATCTCGAGCACCGCCAGTGTACCCCTGGCAGCGGCGTCCCGCGCGCAGCGAGGAAAGAGCGCCGCGTCGTATTCGGGCGCGCGCCCCCCACGCGCGCCCGAATACGCCCAAAAGCAGCGCCTCGCGCTTTAGTGGACAGTTGTTCAGCGCGAAGCGGCCGTCGGGAGGACTTCGAAACCCATCTGCCGAAAGTGCCGGTCGGTGGTCAGGACCTGCTTGAGCTTGAGCTCCTTCATCACGACGAAGCTCGTACAGTCCGTAAAGGAGTAGCTCTTGTCCCGGTGTCGAAAGAAGACCTCGCGGGCCTTCTCCGCACGAGCCACGTCGATCCATTCCCACCGCAGACGGGAGCTGCCATCGAGTTGCGTCCACCAGGCCTCCGCGGCGGCCAGAGTCAACCGGACGCGAATCAGCGTCAGAGTCTCGTCGATTACGTAGTCGGTGGTAACGAGGATGCTCCCGCTTTCGAGCGCCGCATCGCGTGCCTGGGAGGCTCGCCGGTGCGCGGGGTCGGCGCTGTCCGCACAGGCCATCCAACCGGCGGTGTCAACTAGAACGCCTTTCACCGCCGGCCATACAGCGTGACGTCATGCTCCGCGGCTGTGAGGCCGTCTGAAGACCGGCCAACCGGCTTTGCGTGATACAGAGGGTCGGCCTTCAAGGGCATGCGCGGCGCCGCCGACTCGTCCACCGGCACGATCTGAAATGCCGGGCGGCTGCGGTAGATAACCGTAAATCGGGCCCCCCGGCGAACGCGCGCGACGACCTCCGGCAGCGTGGCCCGGAGCTCCTTGGTGTTGATAGTGGTGATCATGGCCATTTCCTCTTCTAGTTCATCTCAAGTTAAACATGTCGCCCAGGTCGCCGTCAACCCGACGAGGGCGACAGCGCGAACTCCGCCGCGTTCGAGTCTGAATCAGTGGCTGGCCCGGGACGGCTTCCCGTGGGCCGGTTCGCAAGACCGCTGAGCGGTGTAGAATGCCCCGAGATTTTTGGCGTTCCATGACGTCTGTGGCCTCGGCTCGCTGGTGGTTCGCGGGACTCGGCGCGGTTGCGCTCGCCGTCGGGTCGATAATCGGGGCCGAGCGCTCCTCATCCTCGATGGCGACGGCGGCGACCAGGTTCCTGGCGGGCTTGACGCCGGAACAGCGACAGCAGGCGGCGTTCGCGTTCGATTTTGACGAAAGGCTGCACTGGCATTTCATCCCGACCGAGATGTTCCCGCGTAAGGGGCTCACGATCAAGGAGATGAGCGAGACGCAGCGCAAGCTGGCGCACGACCTGTTGAAGGCGGGCCTGAGCCAGCGTGGTTACCTGACGGCGACATCCATCATGGATCTCGAAATGGTCCTCGGCGCGCTCGAGGCCGCCCAACGCGCCGCGGCGGCTCGGCCACCCGGCAACGCGCCGCTCGTTCGTGATCCCGAACGCTACTTCTTCTCGGTATTCGGTACGCCCTCAGAACACGACCCGTGGGGCTGGCGCGTCGAAGGTCATCACGTCTCGCTGCACTTCACGGTCGTCAACGGCACCCTCGTCGCCGGATCGCCGTCGTTCTTCGGATCGAATCCGGCGGAAGTGCGCGAGGGTCCGAAGAAGGGCACGCGCATTCTCGGTGCGGAGGAGGACGCTGCGCGCGCGTTGCTGCACGCGCTCGATCCGTCGCAGCGCGCCAGGGCAATCATCGATCCTGCCGCGCCGGCGGACATGACCACGATGGCGAACGTGAACATCAACCCGCTGTCGCCATCCGGCATCACCGCCGACGCGTTGAACGCCAGCCAGCGCGATCTGCTCATGAAATTGATCGAGGTCTACACCGGATTCATGGGGCCCGACATCGCCGCGGATCGATTGACGAAGTTGAAGAAGGCGGGGGTCGAGAAGATCGGATTCGCATGGGCCGGCGAAACGGAAAAGGGCAAGAAGCACTATTACCGCGTTCAGGGGCCGACGTTCCTCGTCGAGTACGACAACACGCAGAACGACGGGAACCACATTCACTCGGTGTGGCGCGATTTCCAGGGCGATTTCGGACGCGACTTGCTCAGAGAACATCTCAAGGCGTTCCAGCATGGCGGAGAGAGTGGAAGAGTGCCTGGCTCGTTCCTTGAATAACCGTGGTTGGAGGTCCCCATGACAGACGCAAAGAAGGACTGGCGCACACCTTACGCGGGCCCCGACTCCGACAAGCCGGGGGTGGATTCCGGCATGTCCGAGAAGGAGAAGGACGCCATGTTCCATCAGATGGAGCAGCAGGAAGGTCCCGTCAAACGTGAGGTTCGTGGCGAAGAGGATGAAGAGCCGGCGAAGGATCCCGGCGTCGCGCACTCGTAGGGAGGGTTGAAGGGTTGAGAGTCGAGCGTTCAGCGTTGAGCGTTCAGGCCAGGGGTCTGGCCGTGGCTGCGAGATGAGAGGCAGAAATCAATAAAGGCAAGCCCGAGAAACGGGAGATCTCCTCTCGCTGAGAACTCTTGCGATTCTGGTTCTCGGTTCGCTCTTGACGCTGAACGCTGAACCGTCTTCTATTCCCCATCGTAATATCGGTTCTCCGGTGGCCGTTCAACCTCTCCTTCCGTTCGACGCGGAGCCCGTCCCCGCCTCGTCTCTCGAAACTCCGGGGCCCCCGACGCAGGCTCGACCGCCGCTGCGCGAGGACTCCCCGGCGTCCGCGCCTTTCCCCGCTTCGACTCTGATCGAAGCTTTGGCGCGCATCGCGGCGGACCATCCGCTCGACGAGAAGGTTCTGCTGGCGCCCTCGCTCCTGATCGGCCACCAGATCGTCGAACGCCTCGCCCGATCCGGCGGCCTCGTTCTGAACCTTCGTGTCGAGACGCTGCGCACGCTCGCGCACGCGGTCGCCGGCGCGGCGATTGCGCGCGAAGGCGCGAGACTCCTTTCGCGCGCACAGGCTCTCGCGCTGATTGAAGAATCGTGCTCGAAGAACCTGCGACCGGGCTCCTACTTCGGCGCGCTCGCCGACCGCCCGGGCTTCCATCGGGCCATCCAGCACGCGTTCGACGAGCTGCGCGCCGCCGGACTGACTGCCGGCGTGCTGCCCGAGGGCGCCTTCGCGGATCCGAGGAAGCCGCGCGAGCTCCGGGCGATTCTGGAGAGCTACGAAGCCGCGCTGCGGAAAGGGAAGTGGGTCGATCGCGCGGAGGTCCTCCGCCGCGCGACAGAGCTCGCGTCGCCGGCCGCGAACGGCCCCCTGTTTCTTCTGCCGGAGGCCCTCGACCTGTCTCTCGTCGAACGCGCGTTCCTCGAGCGCGTCTCGGGCACTCGTCTCCTCCCTGTCTCGACCGACGCGCCCGGGACGTGGACCGAACGGGCGAGAGAGGCCCGGGTCTTCCGCGCCGCCGGGGAAGAGAACGAGATCCGCGCAGTCTTCCGGCGGATCCTCGCGTCCGGGATTCCGTTCGACCAGGCGGAAGTCCTTCACACAGACGCCGCGACATATCCGGCGCTCGCGTTCGAGCTTGCGGCGGAACACGGCGTGCCCTGCACCTTCGCCGGCGGAATCGCGGCGGCGTTCACTCGGCCGGCCAGAGCGGCGCTTGCATATCTGCGCTGGATCGGAAACGGTTTTCAGGCCGAGATCCTTCGCGAGGCGCTGGCGTCCGGGGTTCTGACGCTTCCGAAGGGGATGTCGCGGGTCGGGCCCCTCGCGGCCGCGCGCGAGATGCGGCGAGCCGGCATCGGGTGGGGTCGCGAGAGGCACCTCGCGGCGCTCGAGCGGCGCGCCGCGGAAATCTCGTTCCGTAAGGCGCGTCCCGAAGAAGACGAGGACTCCGAGGCCCGAAAGGCCTGGCGGGAACGGCGACTCGCCGCGCTCGCGGGAGCCCGGACGTTTCTCTCCCGCGCTCTGTCGCTCGCTCCGGCAGACGATCAGATCGACCTCGGCTCCCTCTCCCGGGGAGCGCGCGACTTCGTCCGGGAGTTCGCGCGCGTGACGGGAGACCTCGACGCCGCTTCCTCCGCCGCTTTGGAAAAGCTTTTCCGCGAATT
>JBBQDF010000026.1:0-13018 GCA_038319475.1 Thermoanaerobaculia bacterium | reverse complement strand
AAGCTCAACGAGCGAGGGTCGCGCCCGGGCGGGAAGAGCGGATTGCGGCGAGGCGTTCTTCGGTCAGTCCTTCGCCGGCGAGAAATTCGGACGCCCGCGCGAATCGGAACCCACGCGCGGCCAGGCCGTCTAAGAGAAGCGGGATCCTGGGGGCGACCGGGTCGTCGCGATCGCTCCCGAGATGCAGGAGGACGATCCCGCCATTCTCGACGCGTTCCACGAGCGTTTCGACGACACGCCGGGAGCTACGGTAGCCGCGGGACCTCGGGTCCGAGATCCAGTCGAGCCCGTCGAGGCCGGCCCGGCCCCCCGTCCAGCCCACGTGCCAGTAGCCGGCCTGGGCGGCCCAGCGGCGGAGCTCCTCGTTCTGCTCTCCAAACGGCGCGCGCCAGAAAGGCGCGAGGCTGTGGCCCGTCGCTTCCTGAAACAGCCGGTTCGTCCCGGAGAGCTCGCCCGTGAGGAAAGCGCGGTCGACGCCACGGCGGGTCGCCTGCCGTCCGTCGAGCGCGTAGGTCGTGAGGTGTGGATGCGTCTCCGTGTGGTTCCCGACCTCGTGGCCGTCGGCGACGATCCGGCGCACCAGGTTCGGATACCGGCGGATGAATTCACCCGTCACGAAAATCGTCGTGTGCACGCCGTGCGTCTTGAGCGCGTCTAAGATTTCGCCGGCGCCGCGATCAGACGAGCCGGCATCAAACGAGACGAGCACCTCGCGCCGGCCGGCAGACCCTCGCGAAAGGTCCGGGACGGGGGCGCGAGCCGGAGCCGCGGAGGGAAACGCCGGGGCGGGGGAGTGGACTTTCTCCGCCGGCGCCGCGAGGGGCGCGGACACCGGGTCCGGGAGCGTCGGGAGCGTCAGCTCGTGAAGCGCGACGGCACTTGCGCCCGTCTCGGCCGGAAGATCCGTAGAAGCCGCGGAGACCGCCGCCGCCGGACCGTCCGAAAAGGGGGCGGACCCGGCCAGCGGAAGCGCCCCGACGCGGTACGGGCCCGTCGCCCCGACGCGCTCGAAGCGGAAACGGCCGTCCGCCGCCACGGTCGTCGCGCTGAACACGCCGCCTGAAAAGAGAAAGACCGCCGCCCCGGCCGGAGCCGTGCCATCGATCCGGGCGCCCTCCGGCCCCGGGGTCACCCGATCGATGCGCGCCAGCGGCGGGCGCCGCGCGGGCGAAAAACGGGAGGGAGCGTTTAACCGGTCGAGCTCGGTCACGGTACGGAGCGCGAGAACGCCCGGAGCCGAGCAGGCCAGAAGGACGGCGAGAACGGCCAGACGGGGCGAAACGGGGCCGTCGAGCTTCCGGCGCAGCCGGCTGCCCATCGAGACGCGGGGGTCCTCCCCGGCGCAGCGAGTCGAGCAGTAGAGGTGCCCGCGCAGTTTCAGCTCGCAAAGCGTGCAGATGGGCTGATGGCAGCGATGGCATTCCCTATGCGCGCGCCGGCTCCCGTGGACCGGGCAGGGGACGTTCATGGAGCTATTATCACCGGGTGCGAGCCGCGTCCGCGCCCCGGCAGAGTACGGCCGTCCCCCAAATCTCTTGAAGCTGAATCTCCCGAACGCCTTGACGCTTCTCCGGATCTTCCTGGTCCCGTTTCTGGTGGTCGTTCTCCTGACGAAATTCGGTGGCCGCGAGATCGTGGCACTGGCGATTTTCTTGACGGCGACACTCACCGATTTCCTGGACGGCTGGCTCGCGCGCCGCCGCGGCGAGATCACGACGCTCGGAACCCTTCTCGATCCGATCGCGGACAAGCTCTTGATCTCCGCCGCCTTCATCTCGCTCGTCGAGGTCGGCCTCGTTCCGGCCTGGATCGCCGTCGTCGTCGTCGCGCGCGAGTTCGCCGTGACGGGCCTGCGCGCGATCGCCGCGGATCAGGGCGTGATCATCGCGGCGTCCGCCTGGGGCAAGCTGAAGATGGCCACTCAGATCACCGCCGTCTCTCTCCTGATCCTTTCCGAGCGCTACGACTTTCTGGCCGCGCCCGGGAGGGCCGCGTTGTGGGTCGTGGTCGTGGTGGCCCTCGCCTCCGGCGCTCAGTACTTCGCCATTTTCCTGCGCCGCATCGTCGCGTTTTCCCCGCCCGGCTAGGTCGCTGCGCCCGACCGGGTTCGGTTACCGTTTCACCGTTTCACCGTTTTACCAGCAGGTATCTCCAGATGGGCCGGCCTTCCTGCCGGTACTTCAGCTCATAGTGCGTCGCGGGAGGTGGCTTGAGCGCGTCCCAGTCCAGGCGCTGCAGAGAGGGAACGCTCTCTAAGATCGGATGAAGGCCGCTTCCGTAACCGGAGTGGTCAGTCGAGATCCGGAGGTAACCGGCGGGCTCGAGGCGCCGGGCCAGGATCTCGATCGTGACGCCGTCTAGGAGCCGGCGTTTGGTCTGTTTCTTTTTCGGCCATGGATCCGGAAAGTAGACGTGAAAAGCGCGGACGGAAGACAACGGAAGAGCCTCCACGAAGAGGCGGCCGTCCGCGCGCACCATCCGGGCATTCGGGAGTCCGGCGCGCGCGACCCGGTCGCGACAGATGCGGTAGTAGGAGAGAGAACGCTCGATCCCCAGGAAGTTGTGGGCGGGCGCCGCCCGCGCGGCTTCGACCAGGAAACGGGCTTTCCCGCTGCCGATTTCGATCTCGAGCGGCGAACCGGACGAAAACAGAGCTCCGGGCGCGAGCGCGCCCGCCCAGAGCACTTCGTCCGCGGAGAGGGGAAAGGAAGAGGGCTGCCGGCCAGGCGGCGCAGCCCCGTCGGGCGAAAGTTCTTGCGGCACCGATCTACCGGAGCTTCCCGGCCACAGCGCGGGAGAACGCGACTGTGCCGAGTGACCCGCCGATGTCGATGGTTCGCGTTCCTTCTGCGAGAGTGGCGAGAAGCGCCGCTTCGATGCGCGCCGCGATCTCAGGCATCTGGAGGTGCCGCAGCATCAGGATCGAGCTCATCAGCAGGGCGGTCGGGTTCGCCCGGTCCTGGCCTGCGATGTCGGGGGCGGTTCCGTGCACCGCCTCGAAGATCGCGATGTCCGGGCCGATGTTTGCGCCGGGAACCAGTCCCAGTCCCCCGACCAGGCCAGCCGCGAGGTCCGAGACGATGTCCCCGTACAGGTTCTCGAGCAGCAGCACGTCGAACGTCTCCGGGTTCATCACCAGGCGCATACACGCCGCGTCGACGATGCGGTCGTCCGCCTGGATGTCGGGATAGTCCTCCGCCACCTTGCGGAAGCAGTCGAGAAAGAGCCCGTCGGACAGCTTCATGATGTTCGCCTTGTGAATCGCGGTCACGCGGCGCCGCCCGTGACGGCGCGAGTACTCGAAGGCGTATCGCGCGATGCGCGTCGAGGCGTACTCGGTGATGATCTTGAGCGATTCGACGACGCCCGGCACCACGACGTGCTCGAGCCCGCTGTAAAGATCTTCCGTGTTCTCCCGCACCACGACGAGGTCGACTCCCTGGAAACGGCTGGCTACCGTCGGCACGTTCTTGACCGGCCGCAGGTTCGCGTACAGGTCGAGAGTTTTCCGGAGACGGACGTTGATCGACGCGAAGCCCTTCCCGACGGGAGTTCCGACCGGGCCCTTGAGAGCGACCCGGTTGCGGCGGATCGAGTCGATCACCCTCGGTGGGAGGGGATCGCCTTGCGCAAGCTCCGCGGCGCGTCCGACGACCTCCTCCTCGAACGCGAGGGGAGCGCCGGCCGCGTCGAGGATGAACAGGACGGCCTCAGCGACCTCCGGCCCGATCCCGTCGCCTCGAATCAGGGTCACGGTCTGCAAAAAGCCTCCTACCGGCGGGCGGACGCGTCTCGCGTCGCCTCGCCTTCCTTCTTCTCGGGAAGGATCATCAGGACCCGGTCGATGCCCGTGGGGCTCGCCTCTTCGACGACAAAATCGGCGCGCCGGCCGCGCCAGCGCTCGCCCTTACGGGGGATCCGCCCGAAGCGGTGCATCAGGTGTCCGGCGATCGTTTCGGCCTGCTCTCTCGGAAGGGCGATCCCGAACTGCGCCTCCAGATCGTCGAGACGGAACGCTCCTTCGAGCATGAACCGCTGCTTTCCGGCGGCGACGAAACCGGGGGATTCCTCCTCGTCGAACTCGTCCTGGATAGGACCGAGCAGCTCTTCGATCGCGTCCTCGATGGTGACGATGCCGGCGGTGCCTCCGAATTCATCCACGACGACCGCCATGTGCGTGCGCCGCCGCCGCATTTCCCGGAACAGATCCTCGGCAGGCTTGAACTCCGGCACCAGAAAAGGAGGGTCGAGATATTTCTCCAGGGTGAACGCCTGCTCCTCCTCGTCCGTCACGTCGAAGAGGTCCTTCGCATGGAGGATGCCGATTACGTTGTCGAGCGACCCGCGATAAACCGGGAGGCGCGAGAGCTTGTGCTCGCGGAGGAGAAGGCGGACATCCGAAAAATGAGATGTGTCCGGCACCGCGACCACGCGAGTCCGCGGCACCATGATGTCGCGCACGGTTCGATCTCCGAACGCGAGCACGTTGTGAAGCAGCCGCTGCTCTTCTCCGTGAATGACGCCTTCGTCGGCGCCGAGATTGAATACGCTCTTCATCTCTTCTTCCGTCAGAGCCGGCGATTTCTCGGCGATCCCGAGAAGGTGCAGCCCGCGCGTCGTGAGCTTGACGACGAGAGTGACGATGGGCGAGAAAATCTTCATGAACCAGGTCATCGGCACGGCGACGGCGCGCGAAATCGCGAGGGGAGACGCCGCGCCGATCGCCTTCGGGGCCATCTCGGCGAACACGAACAGGATGATCGTCGAAACGACAATTGCGGCCGGCACTCCCCACCGCTCCCCGACCCATGCGGTGGCGAGGGTGGTCGCGAGCGCGGAAGCGGAGCTCAACGCGAGGTTCTGGCCGATCAAGATGGTCGCGAGGAGAGCCGAAGTCTTCGACTTCAGCACCCGAAGCAGCGCGCCCCGGCGATCGCCCTTCTCGCGGAGGCGCTGGAGGTCGATGCGCGACAGGGACACGAGCGCCGTCTCGGACGCCGCGAAAAAGGCGGAGACCGCCACCGACAGCCCGAAGAGAAGAAGGAACAGGGAGGCGCGGGCCGTCATCCGCCGGCCTCGGCTCCGGGAGGGGGAGCCGGAAGACGGGACAGCGCCCACCGCGCGGCATCCGCGACTCCCCGGTCTCCGCAGGCCCCCGCCCGCCGCACCCCGGCCGACAGGGCGGCATCCGATCCGCACCCCGCGGAGACGAGGGCATTTCGCTGCAGGCCCCTCCAGCCCGCGCGATTCAGCGCCGTCGCTCCGTAAGTCCGGCGGAACTCGCCTCGCCCGATCGAGATCCAGCCGGCGAGCCCGGGCGCAGGAACCGGGCAACCCGTTTGAAGCGGCGCGTTCCACGGGCAGGCGTCCTGGCAGTCGTCACAGCCGAAAACGCGGTCCCCGATGCTTTCCTTCACCGTGTCCGGTATCTCGCCGCGGTGCTCGATCGTCCAGTACGCGAGGCACCGGTTCGCGTCGAGGACGCCCGGCGACACGAACGCGTCGGTCGGGCACGCCTCGAGGCAGCGGACGCAGGAGCCGCATTGCTCGGCGACAGGATCGTCCGGCGGGAGATCGAGGTCCGTCAGGATCTCCGCGAGAAGAAAGAAGGAACCGAGCCCGGAGTCGATGAGGCAGCCGTTCTTCCCGACCCAGCCGAGGCCCGCGGCCGCGGCGAACGATCGCTCGGCGAGCGGTGTCGAGTCGACGCAAACGCGCCACGAAAAGCCGCCGTCCAACCGGCTCTCCATCCCTGTCGCGACGCGCGTCGCTCTTTCCCGCAGAGTGCCGTGGTAATCGGGGCCCGCCGCGTACCGGGCGATGCGCGATCCATCGCGACCCATGAACGGGTCGGCACCGTGAGGCGCGGCGAGGCAAAGGACCGAGCGCGCGCCCGGGAGGAGCTGTGCGGGGGACGCGCGGACCTCCGACGTTTCTTCGAGGTAGCGCATCCCCGCATGCCGCCCCTCTCCGATCCACTGCCGGAAACGGTCGAATCCCGGGGGCGTCCCGGCGCGCGCGATGCCGGCGCGCGCGAATCCTTCGCGCTCCGCCTCCTCGCGAAAAACGCGCGCGGCCAAAGCCCGGTCCGGGATGTTCGTCACGTTTGTCTGGACCCTCTCTGTCCGCCCCTGCCGGGCGTCCACCACCGAACCGCTCATGCTATAGCATCGCCCGCCGGGGGATCAGTGGCGAGCGTTGACCGGTTTTCGGCGCGGGCGTTTTCGATCGGCTTCGCGCTGCTTCTCCTCTATCTTCTCTGGCTCATCTTCCGGCCGTTCGTCAGCCCCATCCTGTGGGCGGGACTTCTCGCCTTCATCCTTTTTCCCGTCAACAAGGCGCTCCGCCGCCGGTTGCGCGGGCGAAACGGGCTGGCCGCCATTCTCCTCACCGTGGCCGTCCTGGTTGGGGTCGTCGCCCCGACCGTTTTTCTCGGGATGTTGTTCGCCAAACAGGCGGGGGAGCTGGCGGGGAAAGTCTCCGCGCTCGGCACCCGTTACCAGATCGAGAAACCGGGGGACCTCTTCCGGATCCCGGCTCTCGACAGGGTCATCCGGTGGGTGGACGCGAAGACCCCCGTGAGCGCGGCGGACATCCAGCAGTGGGTCATCTCGGCGTCGAAGGGCGTGCTCGATTTCGCGCTCGCGAACACGAAGGTCCTGCTGCTCGGCGCGCTCGGCCTGATCGCTTCACTTCTTCTGATGCTTTTCATCCTCTATTTCTTCTTTCGCGACGGCGAGGAAATGGCGCAGGAGTTTCTGGGCCTTCTACCGACGGAGCCCGCCCGAAAGGCGCGTCTGGTCGAGCACCTTTCCTCCGTCACCAGGGCGGTGGTTTACGGGTCGCTGCTCACCTCGCTCGTACAGGGAGCGCTCATCGGGCTCGCCTTCGAGGTGTGCGGCCTGCCTTCGCCGGTCGTCTTCGGCGTGATCGCGGCGATCCTTTCGCTCCTGCCGGTCGGAGGCACGGCGTTCGTCTGGGCGCCGGCGGCGATCGTGCTGGCCGCGGAGGGGCGCTGGGGATGGGCGATCGCGCTCGCCGTCTGGGGCGCGCTCGTGGTCGGCTCCGCGGACAACGTCCTGCGGCCGATGCTGATCTCCGGCCGGGCGGAGATCTCGACTCTCCCCATCTTCTTCGGCGTCCTCGGAGGTATCGGAGCCTTCGGCCCGATCGGGATGTTCTTAGGCCCCGTCATCCTGGCGCTCGCGCTCGCCGTCGTGCGCTTCGCCCGGGATGATACGACCATCACGCCGGGTTGAGTGTTCAGCGTTCAGCTCTGCGGTTGAGGGTTGAGGGTTGAGATTTGAGGGTTGAGGGTTGAGGGTTGAGATTTGAGGGTTGAGCGTGTGAGTTGAGTGTGGTTCAACCCGAGAGCGACCCCTGACTGCCGCCTCCGCCTCACCCCTGACGCCTGACGGCTCCGCGGACGAGCCGACCTCAGCGCGCGAGGTCGGGAGCTTTCGCCGACTCGCGCTCGCCGACGGTCGAAAACTCGAATCCCGACGGACCGCGCAGGATCCAGATCTTTTCGTTCGCGGGCGCGCGGATTGCCCGCCACCCCCGCGAGAACGAGAACCCCAGAACCTTGAGCACTCCGGGAAATCGCGCGAAGCTCCGCGCGGTGCTCCCCGTCCTGCCTCGCCACGGGACCTCCTGTCCTCCGCAACGGAGATGCGCGAGCCCCTCCCAGGAGAACCCGAGCGCGGGAGAGGCGAGCGAGACCACATCGGCCTCGAGCTGCTCGCCGGCAGGCGCCTCGCGGCGGGCCTTTCCGCCCTCGGAGACGTAGAGCGCGGCGGGCGTACGCCAGAGGCTCCCGAGGGTGCGGGGGGCCGGCGGGTCGGCCGCGCGCGTCACCACCAGGCAGAAGAGGGCGGGAGCGAGCGCGGCGGCCGCGGCGCCGCAGGCGAGGAGGCGGCCGAAGAACCCGTGCGCCCCGGGAGAAACGGCGCGGGCGGCCGCGAGCAGAGCTCCCGCCCAGAAGAGAAATCCGGCCGCGCCCGCGATCGCGGCGAGGGGGGGCGCCGAGGCATCCGCGATGCGGAAGGCCCGCGCTCCCGCGACGGCAGCCACTCCGAGCATCACGCATGCGGCCCCGGCGGCGGCGGAGAGAAGATGCCGGCTCCTTCCGCCGGCCTGCCGGCGGCGCTCGCGGCCGGCGGCTCCCGGGGGAAAACGTACCGGATGCCCCTCCGGGCAGGTGGGAAGGGCAGGGTCCGCAACCGGGCGCGAGCACTGGCGGCACCGGACGAGAGTGCCCGACTCCCATCCGTACCGGCCGGCCGCCACGGCGCGGGCCACGGCCGTAAAGGCCACGGCAACGACCACGGCCAGCGCGATCCAGGCCGCGAGGCGCAGCGCTCCGACGGCCGGCAACAGCGCCGTGCCGAAGAGGCGCTCGAGGGCGCGGGCCGCGGTCGGGATCATGGGTCTGTGTTTCCGGCTGCTCGATCCTTTGCACCCGAAATGCCAGCCTCTTATATCCTCGAACGCATCGTGAGCTCCGACGGCCATCGGACGAGACTTCTCGCGGACGAAGTCCGCCGCGCGGTGGCCGCCGCCGCTCCCGCGGGCGCGCCCGCAGCCGCCTCCGACACCGCGAGTCCCGAGGAAAGGACCGCCCACCGCGCGGGCGAGCGCGCGCAGAGCCACCTGACGCCCTCCGTTCCAGCGGGGGCGCGGCTTTCGCGCATGAAACGCGCGGCGCTCCGCGGCCTCCGATTCGTGTGGCGCGACCAGGCGGCGTTCAACGCGCTGACGCTCGAGGCTTTAGACGCGCTTCGGGAGGGGCTGGCGACGGAACGGCAGCGCGGCCTGAAAACGGCCCTCCGGGTCGATCGGGAAGAGACCGAGCGCGCCCGATGGTCCGACGCATGGGAGCGTCGCGGCGCGATCACGGACGGGCGTTTTGCCCTCCTCGAATCCGTTTCGGGGGGAGGCGGCCCGGTCCCTTCTCCGCCCCCCGGCAGCTCCCCGTCTCCGGCTTTGCCGGCGCTTCCCCCCGCCGTCTACAGCCTCTTCGAGGAAAGGTTCCGGGGATCGCCCGAAGAGATCTCGCGCAAGCAGCGCTCGTACCTTCCGTTTCTGAAGAACGCGCCGGGCGCGATCCTCGATGTCGGCTGCGGACGCGGCGAATTTCTGCTGCTCCTACGCGAGGCGGGTCTCGCCGCTTCGGGAGTCGAGATCAACCCCATCGCCGCCGCCGAGTGCCGCTCTCTCGGGCTCGACGTCGAGGAGGGTGACGGGCTTGCGTTGCTCTCCGCGCGGCCCGCCGCGTCTCTCGGCGCCGTCGTCGCTCTCCAGGTGGTCGAGCACTGGACGCCGGAATCGATTTTCGTCTTTCTGCGCGCGGCCCGCCGGACGCTCGTCCCGGGCGGGCTCCTGGTCGCCGAGACGATCAACACGGATTCGCTTTCCGCCTGGAGGGCGTTTTTCCTGGACCCCTCTCACGTGCGCCCGGTTCCCCCGGAGGCCTTGAAGTTCCTCGCCGAAGCCGCCGGTTTCGCGGACGCCCGCATCGAACGGCTATCCCCTCTTCCGCCGGAGTCACGCCTGGAGGAATCCTCGGCGAACGACGCGAAATTGAACGCACTTCTCTTCGGGCCGCAGGACTACGCGGTCCTCGCCCGGTCGCCGCAACGAGCCCTGGACGCATGAGGCGGCGAGGCCCCTTCGTGCCGGCGCCCCCGGTGCGCGCTCGCGCGGACGCGTGACCTCGCCTCCGCGGGTCCTCGTCCTCGGCGTTCAGACCCCGTTTTCGGAGGGGGGCGCGGAAAAGCACGTCCGCCGCCTGACGGAAGAGCTCCAGGCGCGCGGGATCGAAGCGGACCTCGTGACTCTCCCTCTGATCGAGCGCGAGCGCTTCGACCTGCTGCGCAGCGCGCTCGCCTGGAGGAGCCTCGACCTCTCCGAATTCGGCGGTCGTTCAGTCGACGCTGTGGTCGCCACGCGATTTCCAAGCTTCGCGGCCCGGCACGCCAACAAGATCGTCTGGCTCATCCATCAGTACCGCCAGGCTTACGACCAGTTCGGGACGGCGTACAGTGATTTCACGTCGAGCCCCGAAGACCGCCGGACGCGCGAAGCGATCGCGCAGGTGGACCGCGTCGGCCTGACGGAGGCGCGCCGGGTGTTCGCGAACTCTCAGACGGTGGCGGACCGTCTGACGCGTTTCAACGGGATCGCGAGCGAGCCGCTCTACCATCCGCCGCCCCTCGCCGGACGGTACCGCGAGGGCCCGTTCGGGGACTACGCGCTCTGTGTCGGACGCCTCGACTCCTGGAAACGCGCGGACCTCGCGATCGGCGCCCTGGCCCACGCGCCCGAGGCGCGGCTGGTGCTGGTGGGCCGGGGGCCCGAGGAGGAGCGGTGCCGCCGGCTGGCGGAGGACCTTTTCGTTGCAGGCCGCATCCGCTGGGTCGCGCGGGCCGAGGAGGAGGAGCTCCTCGATCTTTATGCCGGCGCGCGGCTCGTGATCGTGCCCCCGGCGGGAGAGGACCTCGGTTATGTGCCGCTCGAGGCCTTCCACTCGGGGAAGCCTGTCCTGACCACCGACGATGCCGGCGGGCCGCTCGAGTTCGTCGAGGACGGCGTCACGGGGCTCGTCGTTGCGCCGCGGCCCGAGGCGATCGGTGCGGCGATCCGCGTGGCCTGGGGAGAGGTCGAGGCGCTCCGGTCGATGGGGGAGCGCGGCCGCGCGCGCGTCTCGGGCCTGACGTGGGACCGGGCCGTCGGGGCGCTGCTTTCCGCCGCCGGGCTTCCGGTCTCATGATGGGGGGTCTCATGATGGGGCACGCGGAAAAACGGCCCGGTCGCGACGAGGCGCTCCTTCGACTCGCCCGCGAGAGCGGCGCATGGCTCGGCGAGCTCGGGGTGCGGCCCGGGGACGACTTGTGGATCCTCGCCCACGCGCAGACACTGGCGAGTCTTTTTCGCGCGCAAAGGCCCCGCAGAGCCGGCTGGCTCTACCGCCTGGCGCGCAGAGCGGCGCGGACCGCGAGGTAGCCGGCGAGGATCCCGTCCTCGAACTGGAAGTCGGGATTGTCAGCGACTCCGGGATGGTCGTGCGGCTGCATCAGGTCGTCTGAGGAGAGCGAAGGGTCGATGCGTCTCGCGATGTCCTTCACGCGCCCGCGCTGGCCCTCGATCATCTCGTCGATGAGCTCCGCGATCGCGGGCGATTCGCTCCGCTCGGTGCCGCGCGCCATTCCTCGACTATAAAGGAGGGTCCGGCTCGATCGGGAACGTCGCGATCCGATCCCGCCCCGCCGCCTTCGCGGCATAGAGCGCGTTGTCGGCATGCACGAGCAACGCTTCCCGGTCGGCGGCGCCCGCGGCATCCGCCACTCCGCCGGAAACCGTGATGTGAAACGGCTTTCCGGCGCTCTCGAACACCTCGGCGTCGACCGCGGACCGGATCCGGTCGGCCACCGCGCGCGCCGCCTCGCCGCTCGTTTCCGGGAAGAGGACCGCGAATTCCTCGCCGCCATACCGGCACGCAATGTCGGTTCCGCGCACCGCGGCGCGCACGATGTCCCCGAAGCGCCGGATCGCGATGTCCCCCGCGGCGTGACCGAGCGAGTCGTTCAAGGACTTGAAACGGTCGAGGTCGAAGGAGACCACGGCGAGGTCGCCGCCATATCGGGCCCGCCGCGCCCACTCCTCGGAGAGCCGCGTCTCGAAGTATCTCCGCGAGGCGAGGCCCGAAAGCTCGTCCGTGACGGCGATCGTCCAGTTGCGAAAGGCGTGCAGGGATGCGGTCAGCGGCCCCAGCAGCGAGCGGATTTCCTCGCGGCTGGCGTCCGCCACGATTTCGGAGCTCGTCAGGTCGAGATGGGCGATGAGCCGGTCGCCGGAGTAGAGGGGGAGGCGAAGGCGCCGGGAAGGCGGCCCGCCAGTGAGGAGGTCTTTGGGCGCGAACGACCGATCCGTCTCGGTAGCGGTTAACTCGCGCAGGCGCACCGGATCGATCTTTTCCTGGAGGTGGGGGCTCGCGATCTCCAGGACGGGCTCGGGCTCCAGTCCCGGTCCCGGTGAAGAGACCGACCAGACTTCCTCGATTCGCCGGTCGGCTCCGACGCGGTACAGGTCGAACCGGGTCACCGGGAGGACCTCGGCGACCGCCGAGAACGCGTGCTTGAGGATCTGAGGCAGGTCCGGCGACTCGCCGAGGAAATGGCCGCGGCGTTCCCGCAGAGCCAGCGACGCACGCAGGCGCCGCTCGCGCGCCCGGGCGGAGAGCGCCGATGCCGCCGCGCCGGCGGCGGTCAGAGCCAGGAGGATGTCGGCCCAGAGGGGGAGCAATCAGGGGAGTTTAAATCGGAGCGCGCACACCGCGCGGCTCCGCTCCCGCGCGGCTCCGCTCCCGCGTCGCGCGCGTTCCACGCGCGGGGCGGGAGCGCTCAGAGGGTGCGATGTAGTGGAGAAGCGGTCAGGGCGATGCCCCGGTCCCGCAGCTCGGAGGCGGCCGGCGCGGGTTTCGAACCCTCCGCCGGCGAACAGAATCACCCGACTCGCGACCTCTATCGGACGTCGGGCAGGCGGTCTGCACCTTTGCCGGTTCTCCGCCACATCGCTGACTTTCAGTGGATTCGCGCGGCCTGACGCGCTCCGGAAGTAAAAAAAAGGCCCCCGCTCGGGGGCCTTTGTTCCGTCGAGCGAAGAGCGTTACTTCTTCTTGGTGGCGGTCGACGTCGTGGTCTTCGTGTCGGTCGTCGTCGTCATGCTTCCGGACATACCCGGCGTCATCATGGCGGACGGCGTCGGGTCCATCGACGGCGTGGTCATCATCGTGGCAGTCGTTGTCGTCGTCGTGCCGGTGGCCGTGGTGCCGGTTTCCTCGACGACAGTCGGCTGCTCGGTGGTGGTGGTCGTCTCGGTAGACGTCTCTTCCTTCTTCTTGCAACCGGTCAAAAGCGCCGTCGCGAACACGGCAACAAGACCCAGGGTCACGAGCTTCTTCATATCCCTCATCTCCTTTTCTCTCTAAGCGTCTTTTTATACGCGAAAAGAATCCCCG
>JBBQDF010000025.1:0-13048 GCA_038319475.1 Thermoanaerobaculia bacterium | reverse complement strand
GGCCTCGTCCCTCCGTTCGCTCCGGCTCCCGCCCCGAGAGGCTCCTCCCTCCCTCTGGTCGGGAGACTCCTCTCGGGGCGAGCTTGGCCACCACTGCGCGTGATGACGCGTCGGGGCCGATTGTCGGGTGAGGAAATTCGAAAGGCGAATCAGGGCGAAAGCACAAATGAGCCTCGCCTGCCGCCTGGCCTGCCGCCTGCCGGCTCTCGCCTATCGTCCCGTGGCCAGCGCCTTCTGGAGGGCCGGCTGCGGCCCGAAGTTCGATTCGTAGCGCTCGATGAAACGGGGGATTGTGTAGCGCGGGGGTTGGGGGCCCTGCGCTTCCAGGCCGAAGACCGCGGCGGTGCTTCCCATTCGGCCCGCGACTTCCCAGGAGAGGCCCGCGCGGATTCCGCGGAGGAGTCCGGCGCGGAAGGCGTCGCCGACGCCGGTCGGGTCGAGCGCTTCGCTTTCGAGGCGCGCGGCGGGTATGCGGTGGCGCTCACGGCCGGAGAGGACGATCGTCGAGCCCTCGGCCCCGTGGGTCTCGATCACGACGGGGACGCGGGACTCGATGTCGGCCGCGGTCCAGCCCGTCTTCTGGGTCAGGATCCCCATTTCGTAATCGTTGGCGATCAGCATCGCCGCGCCTTCGACGCCCTCGGCGAGGTCCTCGCCGGACAGCCTCGCCACCTGCTGGCTCGGGTCGTAGATGAACGGAATGCGGGCGGCCCGGCACTCTCCCGCATAGCGCCTCATGCCCTCGGGGTCGTTGGGAGAGATGAGGACCAGCGCGCAGTCCGCGGCTTCGAGCTCCGCAACCGACAGGTCCCGGGCCCGGGCCATGGCGCCCGTGTAGAACGATGCGATCTGGCTCTGGTCGAGATCCGTCGACACGAAGAACGACGCGGTGAAGACCTCCGGAACGAGGCGCAGCCCCGAGACGTCCACGCCTTCCCGCTCGAGCCGCTCCCGGTACGCCGCCGCATCGGGGCCGGCGGTGGCGAAAAGAAGCGGCCGCTCTCCCAGAAGCGCGAGTCCGTAGGCGATGTTCGCGGCGCATCCGCCTTCGACGCGGCGCATCTCGTCGACGAGAAAAGAGACCGAAAGCCGCGAGAGCTGATCGGGGATCAGGTGCTCCACGAAGCGGCCCGGAAAGGTCATCAGGTAATCGAACGCGACCGATCCGGTCACAACGATCTTGCCCGGGCGGCGCGCCAGGTCGAGCGCGTCGGGATCCGGCCCCATCACAGGTATCTCCCGGCAATCGGCGACAGGCGCGCGCGCGTTTCGTCCGAAACCGCACTCCGGTCCGTCAGAACTCCGTAACGCATGGCATTGCGGCAGCCGCACGTGCGGTCGGGGGCCACTCGATGGACGGCAGTGCGCATCGTCCGCCTCGCGGCCGCCGCGTTCTCCGAGAGCACCGCCAGGATCGCCTCGACGCTGACCGGCTCGGCGGAATCGCGCCAGCAGTCATAGTCCGTGACGAGCGCCAGCGTCGCGTAACAGAGCTCCGCCTCCCGCGCGAGCCGCGCCTCGGTCAGGTTCGTCATTCCGATGATGTCCGCGTTCCACGTGCGATAGAGGCGCGACTCGGCGCGCGTCGAGAACTGGGGGCCTTCCATGCAGACGTAGGTCCCCCCACGATGCACCGAAAGGCCGGCCTCGCGCGCGCTCGCCTCGAGCACCTCCGCGAGAGACGGGCAGATCGGGTCGGCGAACTCCGCGTGCCCGACGATCCCCCGGTCAAAAAACGTGTCGGACCGGTGCCGCGTGCGGTCGATGAACTGATCGGGGATGACGGCGTGACGGGGCGGAATCTCCTCGCGAAGACTGCCGACCGCAGACGCGGAGAGGAGCGCGTCGCAGCCGAGCATCTTGAATCCGCAGATGTTCGCGCGGTAGTTGATCTCGGTGGGCGAGACGCGGTGCCCCCGGGCGTGTCGGGAGAAGAAGGCGACAGAGACCCCGCCGAGAGTCCCCGTGAAGTAGGAATCGGAGGGCGCGCCGAAGGGGGTTTCGAGTTTCTCCTCCCGGAGGTCCTCGATGCCCGACAAATCGTAGACGCCGCTGCCGCCGATCAGCCCGATGCGGGCCCGCGGCCCGTTCATACGCGGACCCCCTCGACGATCGGCCGCCCGAGCTCGATGGCCTGCTGCACGCGTGAGGCCAGGGCCAGCGCGTCGCGTCCGACCTCGCCGGAAACGAGGGGCACGGCCCGATCGCGGACAGCCCGGACGAAGTCCGCCATCTCGCGCGCGAGAGGCTCTTCCCGCTCGACCGCGACCGCGCTCGGCACGATCTCCGGCTCGCCCGTCTCCCGGGAGAGCCGGTACGCCCGGACCGACTGCGCCTGCATGTCGACTGAAAGCGAAAGCGCGGGCGCAAAGATGTCGCACCGGCGCACCTTGTCCGAGGAGACGCGCGACGCGGTGAGCGTCGCGACGCATCCGCCTCGAAACGTGATCCACGCGCTGGCGACGTCGATCGTCGAAGTCAGCACGGGCATCCCGACCGCGCGGACCTCCGCGACCGGTTGTCCGACCAGCGCCTGCACGATCTGCAGGTCGTGAATCATCAGGTCGAGAACCACGTCGACGTCGAGGCTCCGACGCGTGAACACCCCCAGCCGGTGGATCTCGATGAACCGCACGTCCACGGCCAGCGCGAACGCCGCCTGGACCGCGGGGTTGTAGCGCTCGACATGGCCGACCTGGACCACGCGTCCGCGCGCACGCGCCTCCGAGAGGAGCGCGTCGGCTTCGGCGACCGTGGCGGTGATCGGCTTCTCGACCAGCACGTCGCAACCGCGCGCCACGAGCGTCCGCGCGATCTCCGCGTGACTGACCGTGGGCGTCGCGACGACCACCGCTTCCGCGGCATCGGCCGCCTCCTCGAGCGAGTCGAGGACCGGGACTCCGAATTCCGCGGCGACTTCGCCGGCCCGCCCCGGATGCCGGTCCACGACGCCGACGCACCGCACCCCGCGAAGAGAGGCGGCGATCCGCGCGTGGTGCCGCCCGAGATGGCCGACGCCGACGACCGCGACGCGGACCTCTCGCGCCGGCGGGGCCGACTCCCCCGCCGCGGCGCTCACTTGTGGAATCCCCGCTTGCTCGAGCGTATGAAGAGCACGAGGTCGTCGACGTCCGGCTCTCCGGAGAGCTCCGCCCCGATCCGCTCGAGCGCCTGTGTCGTGTTCAGTTTCGACTTGATCAGGAGCCGATAGGCCTTCTGGAGCGCGTCGATCCGCTCATCGGCAAAGCCGTTCCTCTTCAAGCCGATCGCGTTGATGCCGTAGGTCGTCGCGTCGATCCCGTCGGTCTTGCAGAACGGGAGTACGTCCTGCCGCAGCTGCGCGTAAGCCCCGACGAAGGCGTGGTTGCCTATGCGGATGAACTGGTGCGCGGCGGCGAAAGCCCCGAGGGTCGCGTGATCGCCGACATCGACGTGCCCCGCGAGCGCCGCGCAGTTGGCGAAGACCACGCGGGATCCGATGCGGCAGTCATGAGCGATGTGGCTGTAGGACATGAAATAGCCGTCGTCGCCGATCACCGTCTCGCCCCGCCCGGTCACGGTTCCCCGGTGCGCGGTCATGAACTCCCGGAAGACGTTTCGTGAGCCGACGGAGAGCCGCGTGGGCTCGCCTTGGTACTTCAGGTCCTGAGGCTCGAGCCCCAGAACCGCGTGCGGAAAGATGCGGTTGTCCTCGCCGAACTCCGCGGGCCCGGAGATGTGCGCGTGCGCGCCGACGTGCGTGCGGTTTCCGAGGCGGACGTGGTCCCCGATGACCGCGTACGGACCTATCTCCACCCCCTCGCCGAGCACGGCTCCCGGCGAAACGATCGCGGTCGAGTGAACTTCGGCGCTCACGTCCGGTCGACCAGCGCGGAAGTGAGCTCGGCTTCGGCGCAAAGCGCTCCGTCCACGGTCGCCCGGGCGCGGCATTTACAGAGGCGGGACCTGACCGCCACGATGTCGGCCTCGATGCGGAGCTGGTCTCCCGGGACGACCGGCCGGCGGAACTTGCACCGGTCGACGCCGGTCAAATACAGCAGCTTGCGCACCTCTTCCGGAAGCACGCCGAGCAGCCCCACCCCCGCGACCTGCGCCATCGCCTCGACGATGAGCACGCCGGGCATCACCGGATTTCCGGGAAAATGGCCCTGGAAAAACTCCTCGTTGAACGTCACGTTCTTGATGCCGACTACGCGCTTGCCAGGCTCGATCTCCAGGATCCGGTCGACGAGAAGAAAGGGATAACGGTGAGGGAGAATTCTTAAGATGTCGAGAATGCCGAGCTCCACCTAGCCTTCCTTTCCGCGACCGGCGGCCGCCGCCTTCTCGAGTTTCTCGAGCCGCGCGAAAAGCTCCGGCAGCCGGGCCGTCAGCGCCGCGCGCTTCAAGAACTCCCGATGCGGAGCAGGAGGATAGCCCGACAGGACCGCGCCCGGGGCGACGACGCCGCGCGAAGGAATGCCGGTCCGTCCCGTCGCGGTCGCCCCGTCGCCGACCGTCGCGTGGTCGCCGATGCCCGCCTGGCCGGCAAGGGTGACGTGCGAGCCCAGCCTGGCGGAGCCGGCGATCCCCGCCTGGCCGCACAGGATCGAGTGCTCCCCGATTCGCACGTTGTGGCCGACCTGGACCAGGTTGTCGATCTTGGTCCCGCGCCCGATCACGGTTTCCCCGAGCGTCGCGCGGTCGATGGCCGAATTGGCCCCGATGTCGACGTCATCTTCGACGCGTACGATGCCCACCTGGGGGATTTTCCGGTGCTTCTCTCCGTCCCAGACGTACCCGAACCCGTCGGAGCCGACGACCGCGCCGGCGTGAAGCACGCAACGCGCCCCGACGCGGCAGCCCGCGAGCACGGAGGCATTGGGATGGAGCCAGGTGTCGTCGCCGATCTCGGCGCCCTCGCCCACAAAGCTTCCGGGGCAGAGCACGGCGCGGGCGCCGACACGCGCCCCCTTCTCGACCGTGGCCCCCGCGCCAACGGAGGCACCCCGCCCGATCTTCGCGGCGGCGTCGACGTGCGCGCGGCGCGAGACACCCGCGGGCGGCCGCTTCTGTGGCCGGATGCGGCCGAGCCAGAGCGCGAAGGCTGCCGTCGGGTTGGACACGACGATCCCGGGGCGCCGCCCGGCGTGTTCTTCCGCCACCACCAGAAGGGCTCCCGCGCGACTTCCCGCGGCGTCACGCGCCCGGCGGGGATCCGCGAGCCAGGAGAGGTCGCCCGCCTCCGCCTGGTCGAGCGGCGCGATGCCCGTCAACCGGAGCGCCGGGTCGCCGACGACGCGGCCTCCGACGGTTTCCGCCACTTGCGCCAGCGTAAAAAAAAAGCCGCGGGAGCCCGTTGCCCCGCGGCCTTTTCCACCCGATCTGCCCCCGGATGCGCGTTTCACCAGCGCGAGTGTATTCCGGCTTACTGCTTTTTCGGCGCAGGCGTCGGACGGGACGCCGCGGTTCCGCCCGCCGGCTTCTGAGCCCCGGCGCCCGTCGCCCCGGCCGGCCTCGGCAGAGCCACGGTCGTGTTGATGCGCTTCAGCACCTCGTCGGTGACGTCGGTGGCCTCGTCGGCGTAGATGATCCCGGCGCGCGAATCGAGGACGACCGCGTAGCGCTTCTCCTTGAAGAAGTCTTTGACGATGGGACCGATCCGGCCCTCGAGCGAGCCCATCTCCTTGCGCTCCGCCTCCTGCAGGTCCTTCTGGGCGTCTTCCTGCATCCGCTTCCAGGCCTTCTGCCGATCGTCGGCCTGTTTCTCGAGCGCCTCGCGCTTGTCGGCGGGCATCGACTGGCCCTGGTCGTTCAACTTCTGAACGAGGTCCCGGGCCTCCTTCTCGACCCTGTCGAGCTCCTCCTTCTTCGCATCCGACATCTTCTTCAGGCGTCCGTAGGCTTCCTTGCCCGGGGCGGACTCCAGGGCCAGCCGCTGAGAGTTGATGACGGCCACGGGTCCGGAAAAGCCTCCGCCGGTCGTCCCGCCGGAAGCGGGGGCGGCGGCGCCCGTCTGAGCGGCGGCGATCGCGGCGACGCCAGCCGTCAGGATAAACAAGGCGATTCGTTTCATTCCAAGCTCCTTAAACATTGTCGTGTGCGGCGAGAACGCGAAATAGTAGCAGACTCCCAAGGGGCTACAACAGCCGTAAAACGTCTCCATTCCGAGGGCCGCCCCCCGCTCGCGGTCATTTCGAGAGCACCCCACGCCGCGTTACCACCATGGGATGTTGCGGCACGGCCGCTTGCTCCCTTACGGTCCCGTCGAGGGACCGCTCAGAACGTCCTGCCGATCGAGAAATCGAAGCCGCGCGTCTTGTCCTTCAGGCTCTGGATCGGAAAGCCGAACTGGTCGATCGGCGTCTTCGGGCTCAGGTTGAACGAATAGATGAAACGCAGCGGGGCCTGAAAGATCGGCAGGAAAATGCGAAGCTCGGCGCCGACCGACGTCCGGATGCCCGTCAGGCTCAGGTTCTGGCTCTCGTGGAAGGAGTTCCCCGCGTCGCCGAACGCCAGGAGTTTCGCCGGGCCGATCGTCGCAAAGACGTACTCGGCGTTCACGACGAAGTACTTGTTTCCGCCGAGGATGCGCCCGTCTTCGTCGGTGAAGACCTGCTGATTCCTGTCGAGCGGCAGCACCGACCCCGCCCGGAAGCCCCGGAGGCTCTGCTCCCCGCCGAGCTGGAACCGCTCGTAGATCGGAACCCCCTGGCCGCCATAGGGCCTCACGTAACCGGCTTCGCCGTTCAAGGCTAGATACGAATGCCGCGGGATGCGGACCGGAATGTAGATCGACCCTCCGATCAGGGGCTTTAAGAAATCGACGCTCCCTCCGAGGTAGCTGCCAGCAACCTGTGTCGTCAGGTAGAAGCGGTGCCCGGCGTTCGGGTCGAACGGGTCGTTGCGGCTGTCGAACCGATAACCGGGAGTGAACGACGAGGTCTTGCCGACGACCTGGGTGAACTTGTCCGGCGGGGCAGGCTGGCCGGGAGGCACGGCCGCGCCCCGGACCGGGAAGTTCGACTTGACGTCCTCGTACTGGTAGAGCACCGACCAGCTGTCGAACAGGCCGAGCCCCTTCCCGTAAAACGCGGTCCCGCCGGTGCGCCGTTCGTCGATGTTCAGGTACGTGACGTTGCGCTTGAAAAGCGAGGTTCCGACGGTCTGGTTGCGGTCCATGAACCAGGGCACCGTGTAGGAGACGTCGTAGTAGTTGGAGATTTTCCCGAGCTGCGCCGAAGCGCCCAGGACCTCGCCCCGGCCGAGGAAGTTCCGCGTCTGGAACGAGAACTGCCCGAAGAACCCATCGAGCGCCGAGTAGCCGGCGCCGAACTGGACCTCGTTTCTCGACGTCTCGCTCCCCTTGAGCGTCAGGTCAACCTTCTTGTCGTCGGGCCGCACCTTGAAATCCGGCTCCTCACCGACCTTGAAATATCCGAGGGACTGCAGCTTCCGGAGGCTCTTCTTGACCGCCTCCATGTTCATGATGTCTCCCTCGTCGAGCGCGAACTCGCGCCGGATGACCTTGTCGCGGGTCGTCGTATTTCCCTGGACTTCGAGGCGGCCGAGGTAGAACTTGTCCCCTTCGTACAGGCGCACGTCGACGTCGACCTTGTGATTGCCCACCTCGCGGTACGCCGGGTCGGCGAACCAGTAGATGTAGCCGCGGATCTTGTACTCGGACTCGATGCGCGAGAGCGCCTCGAGCAGGTAGTCACGGTTCAGGACCGATCCGGGCGGCAGGTCCGCAAACTGGCGCATGATCCTCTCCTTCGGGACCACGTACGCCTCGTCCCCCTCGGCCGGCTGGCCCGCCTGGTTGACCCTGACGAGCTGAATCTGGTTCGTGAAGAACTGGTCCCCCTCGACGATCGGGATGCGGATGCGGACCCGCTTCTTCTGCTTCTTCACCGGGGCCTGCGGGTTCTTCACGAAGACGTCGAGCGTGGGGTCCTTGATGACGACGTCCTTGTAGCCCTTCGCGTGGTACACGCCCTTCAGGCTCTCGACGTCCGCCTCGTAGTTCGCCTGGCTGTAGGTCGTGCTCGTCTCAGACAGGAGCCGGAACCAGGTGTTCACCTTCGTCTTCTTCATCGCGGCCCGGAGCCTCAGCTGCGAAAACACGTGGTTCCCCTCGAAGACGATCGCGGCGATCTTGACCTTGTCGCCCTCGTCGATCACGAACACGACTTTCTTGTCCGTTTTCGAGACGTCGTCGATCCTGTACTCGACGGTCGCGCTCCGATAACCGTTCTCCGCGTAGATGTCCGCGATCACCGACCGGGACTTCGCGATGTCCCGAACCGAGAGCGGCACGCCCGCCTTGACCTCCGCCTTCCCCTCTTTCAGCTTGTCCTTGATCTGCGTGGTCGAGAGCTTCTTGTTGCCGACGAACTCGACTTCCTTGATCGTCGGACGCTCTTCGATCGTCACGACCAGCGTGACCCCCCCGGCGCCGCGCTCCGCTTCGATGGCGACGTTCTCGAGGAGTCCGACGTCCCAGAGCGCCTGAAAGTTGGATCTAATTTTCTCGGGGTCGTATGGGTCTCCGACCTTGACGCCGAGATAGTGGGCGATCGTGTCCGGCGAAACGGTCTGGAATCCCACGACGCGGATGCCGACGATGCGGTCCGACGCGGCGACGGGGGTCGCGGAGGAAGGCGGAGGGAGGGCTGCCGGGGGATACCGGGGGGCGGCGGGCCCGGCCGCAGCCGGGGTCGCCGCAACAGAAGCCCCCGGACGCGCCGGAAGGGCCGAGGGGGCCGGCGTACGGGTCGGGCCCGGCGCCGCCGTCTGTCCTGCGGCGAGTCCGCCGCCCGCGAGGGACGCGGCGAGCGCGACCGCGAAGATAGAGCGCCTCATGCCCGGGCTCGGGAGGGGGACTGTTCGGGCCGCGCGATCGAGAAGGAGCCCCCAACGCCGGCGAAACGCGGCCGGAGGAGGCGCTCCGGGAAAACCGTCCACACAGACATCGGGTACTTTTTCCAAACGAGCCGGGAGCTTACCTTCTTCCGACTTTTCGGGGTACCCGGACGCCGCGCAGGCCCTCGCGATCGAAGAGGCGGGTCAGTCCTGAGCTATGGGCTCGGGCTCGGGCTCGCGGGCGATGACCGTGAGACCGGCGGGGCCGACGCGGACTTCGATCGCCTCGAGCTTTTCTTCCCGCGACTGAATCAGAAGCTCCGAGACCGGATCTTCGACGTGCTTCTGGATCGACCGGCGAAGGGGCCGCGCGCCCATGTTCGGATCATCGCCGCTCTGCTCTAAGAGCCACTGGATCGCGGCGTCGTCCACGTCGATCGACACGCCTTTGGTCGCGATCGTGGCGTTGACGTCGTCGATCAGAAGGCGGCAGATCTTCGTGAGCTCGGGTTGCCCGAGCGGGTGAAACACGATCGTCTCGTCGATCCGGTTGATGAACTCCGGCGAGAAGTCGCGCTTCAACTCCTTTAAGACCAGGTCCTCGATCTCGCGGCTGTTCTGGATCTCCTTCGTCCCGCCGAAACCGAGCCTCGTCCGGTTCACGAGGTATTTCGTCCCGATGTTCGAGGTCATGATGATCAGGGTGTTCTTGAAGTCGACGACGTTTCCGTAAGCGTCGGTCAGGATTCCGTCCTCCAGGATCTGCAGGAGCAGGTTCGCGATGTCGGGATGCGCCTTCTCGATTTCGTCGAACAGGATGACGCTGTACGGGTTGCGGCGGATCCGCTCGGTGAGCTGCCCCCCCTCCTCGTGCCCGACGTAGCCCGGAGGCGAACCGATGAGCTTCGAGACCGCGTGCTTCTCCATGTACTCGGACATATCGAACCGGACCAGAGATTTCGGGTTTTCGAAGAGAAACTCCGCCAGCCGGCGCGCGACCTCGGTCTTCCCGACGCCCGAGGGCCCCAGGAAGATGAACGAGCCCATGGGCCGGTTCGGATTGTTGACCCCGAGCCGGGAGCGGCGGATGGCCTTGGAAACCCCGATGATGGCCGCATCCTGCCCGACGATCCGGCGCCGGAGCGCGTCCTCCATGTGAAGGAGCTTCTCGGCTTCCTCCATCTCGAGAGACGCGACGGGAATCCCGGTCCAGGACGAGATGATCTCTTCGATGTCCCGGCGGGTGACCTCCTGGGTCGCCTCGCTCCTCTCGGCCGTCTGCGCCTTCGTGCGCTCGATCTCTTCCTTCAACTCGATCTCTCGCTCCCGGAGGAACACGGCTTTTTCGAAGTCCTTGTCAGAAATCGCCTTCTTCATTTCCTTGACGATCTGGCGCGTCTCGACCTCGAGCTTGCGCAGGTTCTGCGTGTCGGCGACGCGCTTCAACTTGACCTTCGCGCCCGCCTCGTCCAGCAGATCAATCGCCTTGTCCGGAAAGAAGCGGTCGGTGATGTAGCGGTTGGACTGATACACCGCTGTCTTGATCGCCTCGGGCGAATACCGCACCTTGTGAAACTGCTCGTAGCGATCCTTGACGCCTTCGAGGATCTCGAAGGTCTCGTCCTCGGACGGCGCGGTCACGTTGATCGCCTGGAAGCGGCGCAACAGCGAGCGGTCCTTCTCGATGTACTTCCGGTACTCCTTGAGAGTCGTCGCGCCGACACAGGAGACCTCGCCGCGCGAGAGCGCGGGCTTCAGAATGTTCGCGGCGTCGAGAGACCCCTCGGCCGATCCGGCGCCGATCAAAGAATGGATCTCGTCGATGAAAATGATGAGGTCGGGGTTCTCCCGCAGCTCGCGGATGATCCCCTTCAGGCGCTCCTCGAACTGGCCGCGGTACTTGGTTCCCGCGACGATGAGCGAAAGATCGAGCGCGAGGATCTTTTTCTGCGCGAGAAACATCGGCACCGCGCCCTCGACGATCCGGGTCGCGAGCCCCTCGACGATCGCGGTCTTGCCGACGCCGGGCTCTCCCAGCAGGATCGGGTTGTTCTTCGTACGGCGGGACAGGATCTGGATGATGCGCTCGACTTCTTTCTCGCGCCCGATCAGGGGGTCAAACCCGCCCCCCGTCGCGAGCGAGGTCAGGTCCCGGCTGTACTCGGCCAGAAACGGAAGCTCCTTCTTCTGCTTGGAGACCTCGCGCTCCTTGATGAGCGAGATCGTCTCCTCCCGCACCCCGTAGAGGTTGAACCCGCGAGCGGTCAGGAGGCGTCCCGCCACGCACCCGTCCACCCGGAGCAGGCCGATTTAGAGGTGTTCGGTGCCGACATTGGGATGCATCATCGACTCCGCCTCGTGCGAGGCGTAGGCGAGGATCTTCTTGGATTCTTCGGAAAGGGGCAGTTCTGCCGTCGAGGAAATCCTCTCGACGAAGATCCGGTCGCCCTCGATCTCGCGGCGAACCTCTTCGGGCTTCACGTTGAAGCGGGAAAAGATCTCCTTGATGATGTCTTCGCCTTCCCGGAGGATGCCGAGAAGCAGGTGCTCGGACTCGATGACTTTGGAGCCCAGCTTGGAAGCTTCGTAGCGCGCGAAGAAGAGGGCGCGCCTCGCCTTCTCGTTGTACTTCTCAAACATGGGCAGCCCCCTGAGAACGAACTACGATTCCGGGACCAAACGAGCCGTCGATCATCGATTCACTCGCCTCGACGCATCCCCGACGTCAAAAACCCGGCGCGGGAGAAATCCCTTCCCGCGACATCAAGTAGATTTTATCACAGCGACTTGCGAGATCCGGGTTGTGCGTAACGAGAATCGTCGTCATGCCGCGCTCGCGATGAAGCTCCTCCAAGAGCGCGAACACCCCCGAGGCGGATTCCGCGTCGAGATTTCCGGTCGGTTCGTCCGCGAGCAGAAGCCCGGGCCCGCGGGCGAGCGCGCGGGCGATCGCGACCCGCTGCTGCTCGCCTCCCGAGAGAGCGCGCGGGCGATGGTGTCCGCGCTGCCCGAGGCCCACGCGCTCGAGGAGGGCCGCCGCGCCGCGGCCCGCTTCCGCCGATCCCATGCCGGCGATGCGCAGCGGAAACGCCACGTTCTCCGCCGCGGTGAACTCGGGCAGGAGGTGGTGAAACTGGAAAACGAAACCGATCCGCTCGTTTCGAAAGCGCGCCCTCTCGCGAGGGTCCAGCTCCTCGAGGCTGTGGCCGAAGATCTCGACCCGGCCCGAGTCCGCCCGGTCGATCCCCCCGAGAAGATGGAGCAGCGTCGATTTGCCCACTCCAGAGGGGCCCATCACCGCCGCGAACGTGGACGTCTCCACGTCGAGTGAGAGGCCGGCGAACACGCGCACCGGAGCGCCCTCGCCCTCGTAGACCTTGGAGAGATTCTCCGCGTGAATCGCCAGCATGCGGCTCAGCCGACAGGGCCGGCGCCCGTCACCGCGAGAGCCTCACCGCTTCTCCCGGAGCCAGTCGGGCCGCCGCGCGCGCCGGCAAAAGCGCGGCCAGAATCGCGGTCGCGAAGGCGAAGACCGCGACCGTCGCGACTTCCACCGGGTGGACCGCGAAGGGGACGTGCGAAAGCAGGTACACGTCTCCTGGAAGAGGGACGAGACGGAACCGGTCGAGCAGGAGCGAAGCGCCCACACCGACGGCGACGCCCCCGGCGGTGCCCGCCGCGCCGATGGCGGCGCCGAGCGTGAGGTAGATGCGGGAGAGCGAAGCCGGCGCCGCCCCGAGAGAAGTCAGCACGCCGAGGTCCCTCTTCTTCTCGACGACGAGCAGCGCGATGTTGGAGACGATGTTGAGCGCGGCGACCACGATGACGAGCGCCACGGTCGCGAAGATCACGACCTTCTCGAGCTTCAGGGCGAACGCGAGCGGCGCGTTTAGGTCCCGCCACGTTCGGACCCGGTATCCCGCGGGCAACCCGGCCCGCACGGCGGCCGCGGCGGGCTCCGCGGCCGAGGCATCCTCTAGCCGGGCCTCCCACGCGCGCGCGCCCGAGACAATGCCCGAGAGGAGTCGCGCGGTCGCCTCGGGCAACTCGATGTCTGCGGGCTTTTCGACGAGACTCCCGCGCCGGATGTCGCGGACCCGCTCCGCCCGCGCGATCGGCCCCGGGCCGATCGGCGACAGGCGGGTGCGCGACGAGAGCTGGCGCAGGACGCTCCCCCGCTCCGAGCCCGTCCGCCCCGCGACGG
>JBBQDF010000024.1:0-13071 GCA_038319475.1 Thermoanaerobaculia bacterium | reverse complement strand
CCCGCAGGGCGGACGGGCTTTTGCCCGGCGTCCAGGGAGGAAGAGACCTTGGTTGACAGACACGAGGAAAGCCTCCGTTTTGCCTGTCGCCGATCGCAAAAGCCCGGACGCGACACCCGCATCCCATTTTCCACGGGTTGCTAGAACGCGCTCAGGTCCGACGTGCTCGAAAGCCGCCCGGCCGGGTTCGAATAGACCCTGACGACTCCCGAACGCGTGTCGGTCACGGTCACGGTATAAGCCACGTCGGAGAGAGCGCCCGAGAAGACCCAGAACCGCCCGTTGAACGCGCGGCCGTCGACGACCTTGATCACGAGCTCCACGTTGTTGGGCGAAAAAAACCAGAAGTAGCCCGTGTCCGACGTCAGAGGAATGGCGGAGCCGGAGCCGCTCGATCCCTGGGAGGGAACCTGCCACGCGACCGAGACGCGGAACCGGCCGTCGTTCAAGCAGAGCGAGGTCGCCGTGACCGCGCACGGAGCTTCCGCGTTCGCCTCCGCGCGGCCGGACTCGCCCGCCGCGGGCGTCCCCGCGGACTCGACCGGGGGTTCTGCGGCCGCCTGGAGGGTGAGCGGGCCGGCGGGCGGCCCTCCGGAAAACGCCGACGTGTCGGCGGAGCTCGCCAGGGTGCCCTGGGGATTGGCGTAGGTCCGCACGACACCGGTGCGCGTGTCGGTCACGTCGATCGTGTATTCCACATCTGACAGCGCTCCAGAAAAAAACCAGAAGTTTCCGTTCGCCGCCGTGCCGTCGACCACCTTCACGACGAGCTCCACGTTGTTGCTCGTGAAGAACCAGAAGTACCCGGTATCGCCGGTGAGCGCGACCGGAATGCCGGCACCGCCGGTTCCCTGAGAGGGCACCCGCCACGCCGCCTGGACGCGGAAGCGCCCTCCGTTCAGGCACAGCGCGCCGGGACCTCCGCAGGCCGCGACGGTGACGGCCGTACTCACCAAGCTCGACCCTGCGGCGTTGGCCGCCGTGAGGCTCACGAGGTACGTGCCGGCGGCAGAGAACGCGTGAGAGGGATTTCGGGCGATCGAGAAATTCGCGCTTCCGGAGGCCGGGTCGCCGAAGGACCACCGCCAGGTCTCCGGCGTACCGGAGGAGGCGTCCGAAAACTGGACGTTGACGCCGGCCGCGGGAGTGACGGGAGAAAACGAGAAATCGGCTCGCGGGGCCTCGAGAGCCGGCGCGGCGGGGCTTGCGGTCAGGGCGCGCGACGTGACGCTCGGCCCTGACGCGTTGCTCGCGGTCAGCGTCACGATCCACGTTCCGGCAGCGAACGCGTGGGTCGGGTTCTGCGCGGAAGACGTGGACCCGTCGCCGAAGCTCCAGGTCCACGCGGTCGGTGAGCCTGTTGTTGCGTCGCTGAACAGCACGGACCTGCCCGCCGCCGGTGCCGCCGGTGAAAAGGAAAACGCGGCCGACGGAGCCGAAGGCCCCGTTGCCGCGCCGTAGTAGTACTGGATCGCCTGGATGTCGTCGGCCTGCGGAGAGGCGGGATGCGAGGCCGGGATGACGGAGTGCATCACGGCCGCGCTCCGTTCGGCGGCACTCGTCACGGAATGGTTGCTGGGCCCGTCGTCCGAGTGCCCGAGCCCCAACGTGTGCCCGAGCTCGTGGAGCACCGCGGACCGGAACGTCGCGGCCGAGTAGCAGCCCCCGGTCACCTTGCGCATCCAGACGTTTCCCGAGGCGGCCGCGAAGTAGCCGCCTTCGCCCCTGTACGCGGGCGCCGATCGCGCGGTACCCGGCCCGCCGTACCCGATGATGCCGCCGCTGGTGCACGAGAGAGGCTCCGTCCAGGCCCCGGTCTGACTCGCGACGTCGAGGTTGACGACCACGGGCCCGGAACCGGCGGAGGAGCTGTATCGGACGGTCGACCCCGCGAGGGAGCTCCACGCGTTCACCCCGTTCTCAATCGCGGACACGCCGTTCGTGCCGTCGGAGAGCCCCGTCTGCGTTCCGTTCGCCGAGACGAGGGCCAGGGGAGAAATCCCCGTGTCCCAGTACCACCGGAAGAGATTGGCCGCGCCTTCCACTCCGCCGATGTTCACCCAGAGCGCCCTGCGCGAGGAGGGCGAAGCGGTCGCGCGCGCCTGAACCTCGCCGCGGGGAGAAGCGTAGAGCACCTCCGACGGCCGGACTCCGGCGGACACCGACCGGATCATCGCGAGAAAGGACCCCGCTTCGCGCATCGAGGACATCGGCGTCTCCACGGCGGCGGAGGCCGACGCGGCGGCGAGTCGGAGGGCCCGCCGGCCCGAGACGGCGTCGTCCTCGCCCTCGGAAAACACCGGGCGCGTCGCAAACGAACGGCCGTCGGCATCCACGACCAGGTCGAACTTCGAAAGGCCGAACTCCGTCAACGCGAAATCGGCGGCGGAGGAGGTCTGGCGGGAGAGGAACAGCACGACCTCCGCTCCCGGCGCGAGCTGCGGTGTTCCCGGAATCCAGTAGGCCGCGCCTGCCTCCGTGCCGCCTGGAAGCGCGATGCGGAAGGTGTCATTGGCGGAGAGGTCAGTTCCCTTGAGCGGTTCGAGAACGCGCAGGGACGTGACCGTCACCAGCCCGTCGGCCCCCGAAGGCGAGACCAGGGCGTGGCGGATTTCGCGCGCGAGAACCTGCGCCCGGACGATCACCGGCGACTTGCGCGCGAGCTCGGCATCCGGCAGCGGCAGGTACGAAGCGGCGCGCAGCCCGGAACTGCAGGCAAGCAGCAGCGCCACCGCGATCGCGAGTGGAACGGCAAAACGCGCACTCGAGGCACCGGAGGTCATCGAAAGTCCTCGGAAGAAGTACGAAAGGCGAGGTGAGATCGGATTTTACGCGGGGGCAGCCGGTTGTGTCCAGACACTGATCAGGTCCGTGGGCCCCGGCGGAGCTCATCGCGGGCGAAATTGCCGCCCCCGGGACGTACGGGTTATATTCGCGCCCGGCGCGGGCATAGCTCAGTTGGTAGAGCGTCAGCTTCCCAAGCTGGATGTCGCCGGTTCGAACCCGGTTGCCCGCTCCAGACACCTCGCCTGCGCCCCTCTTCGCGCGAGGGACGGTGCGAGATCCGGTCGACAGGATCAGGCGGCGGCCGTCGTGAGCTTGAGCGCGGCGACTTTTCGAACGGAGATGTACCGGCCGAGCGCCGCCAGACCGAGGGGAAACCACATCCAGAGATGAATGTAAAAGCCAGGTCCGAGCTCTTCGAGGCCGACTGCGACAAGAAGCCAGAGGCTCAGGAAGCGGAAGGTCGTCGAAGGGCGGTCGGGGATCCGCGGATATCTGTGGGAGAGAGCCAGGAAAAGCGTCAGAAACAGGCAGACCCCGGCAAGCCCGAACTCCGCGAGGATTCCGGTGACGCCGACCCACGAGCCGCCGCTGAACACGACGCGCGGAAAGCCGAGCTGCCTGCCGCGAATGTTGCCGACCGCGGCGAACTGCCCGACCCCCATCCCGACCCACGGGGAGTCGTCGGTGACGACAAGCGCGTAGCGGGCGTTGTGCAGGTAGAAGCCTCGCGAAAAATAGGGCGCCGTGAGGGTGTACAGAGAGGCGGCCGGGCTTTCGAGCTCGGCTCTGACGCGCTGGCGTAAACGTCGCGCGATCCGGTCGTTTGACCCGACGTAGTAGAGAGCGAGAAGGACCGCGACGAGCGCGAGGCTTCCCGTCAGCCTCCTGCGGCCGCGCCCCGTCAGGGTCCGGTACACGGCGGTTGCCATGCACAGGACGAGTATCAGAAGAGCCGCGATCCCTCCGAGAGAGATGGTGAAGAGGATGCCGAGGGCCATGACGCCGAGAGCCGCAACCCACCGCAGAGCCGCGGTCGGGCGATTCCGGACATGGCACTTGCGCGCCAGCCACGCGGCGGTCACGATCCCGGTCAGCAGATGGTTCGCGAGATACCGCGGCTCGGCAAAAGTCGCCGTGGCCCGCCAGACGCCCTGGAACTCGCCCCGCATCGGTTGTCGCGCGAGACTGTCAAGCACGTCAATCCCTGTCGGCCAGCCGCGACCGAACGCCACCGTCTGCCAGATTCCGTACAAGGCGAGCACGACACCTTCGCACACGAGAATGCCGAGGAGCGAATCAAACTGCGCCGTGGAGAAGCTCGCGGAAGAGAGGACCAGGAAGATCGCGAGCATGAAGGCGAGATGAGCGAAGCTTCTCCAGAAGTGCTCGACGGAAAAGCCCGGCAGCCGGTGAAAGGCGTAGGGCACGAGCGGGACTGTGAGAAGCCCCACCGCGACGAATGAGAGAAGCCGGACCGGCCGTCCGCGGGATCCGGAGACGAACCCGGCCAACGCGACGACCAGCAGAAGGCTGCCGCTGATCTGCGCGAGGTCGAGGCCGAAGCCGCGCCAGACGAACAAGGGGATGTCCGCCAGCGGGAGCGAAAGACCGAGAACGGTCACGAGCCACAATTCGATTCTCGAGCTCCACCGGGCCATCGAGGGTGGCGTTTCCGGGGGGCGGAATCTGCGCGATCCGCTTCCGGCCGAAGTGAGAGTCGCCCCGGAGCCGTTCGCGGCCGCTTCCCCGCGTCTGGCCGCCGGTGGTTCTGCGCTCGGCGGGATCCCGTCCGATATCGAGCCGAGCTCTTCGATCTGCGGGCCCGGGTCGGGCGTCGCGTCGCGCCTGCGAAACATGCCTCACCCCTGTAAAGGCAGAGGCTATACCGATCTCACTCCCTTCGCTGTGCTTTGGCGATTCAGATGGAATACGGGGCGCAAGTTCGCGCGCCTTCCCGTCCTGGCGGGCCGGGCCACGGGGGGTCGTGGTTCAGCGGGCCTGCGGAACCCGGAGACTCGCCTCGAGGACCGGGAGGTACTCGGCGATGTAAGGAAGGTAGGCGCGCCGCGTCGCCTCCGGAAGATCCTTGTAGCCGGTGACGCTGACCCGGCAGAGCGGCGTCTCGCACAGACACGGCTTCGGCATGAATTCGATTTCCCATTCGAAGCTGGCGTAGTCGGTCCGGAGCTCTTCGCCGGCGGCGATCGGCCGCCGGGCGTAAATCTGAAGCATCTGCGCGCCCCGCGGCAGGAGAACGCCGCAGTTGGGATCGCAAGAGTGGTTGATCAGCTCGATCGGCCCCGGGATCAGGACGTGCGTGTCGAGGTCCACCTGGAAGGAATGCCGGGTGCGGTTGGGAAGGCGCGGTCCCCAGCCCTCGATGATCAGGGTGCCGGCTTCGAGAGGCCGCGTGGCATGCACGTGCCGTCCGAACCGGCCGTCCTTCATCTCGATCATGCCGCGCCCTGTTTCCGTCATTTGTTGAACACCTTCCGGTCGGAAAGCACGAAGCAGGCCATGATGCGCCCGAGCGCAGGACCAAAGCCGCACGGCGGCGACCCGACCGCGAAAGCCCCCGTTAGAATCGCCCCTTGAAGGATGCCTTTCAGACTCGGCGCCCCCGGGAGCCGTGGGAACCCGCCACCCGCGCAAACGTGCGCGGCGCCACGCGGATTTCTCTGCTGCTTGCTCTGGTCCTGTCCTGCCCGGGACCGCCGCGTCGAGCGTCAATTCCTCGCCGCCCGCGCCGCGCGAAGTGACAATCTATTACACGAACGACCGCTCCGCAGTCCCCGTCGCCGTGACTGGCCGGCTCGTTCCGGTTTCGCCGTGAAGACGGAGTCGTGGCGCGTCTCTGCGGGACGGAGATCCGCCCTGCCGGATGAACAGCAGACTCGGGCGAGCTCCCCGGAGCCCTGCCGGTCCGCTCGAGCGGATGCGCGCGGAAACGCCTCCCGTTAACCCGTTCCCGCCAATCCCACCTTCAGCTCGCTCCAGCCGGAGACGAGCCCGCTCCCGTTCATCGCCCGCACCCTCCACTGGAGGTTGCGGTAGCTCAATGGACTCGTCCCGGGAAACTGGACGAAAAACCGCTGCCGGGTCTGAGCCGACGGCCCGGTTTCGATGTTCTCGCTGTCGCGAAAGACAAACTGCACCGAAGCGGTCGGCGGGAGGGAGGCTCGTGTCGGCGACGAGCCGCGGACCGTCACCTCGTACACCACGTGGCACCCCGCGGGCTGGTTGGCGACTTTCGAGACGGTTACCTCGAGGCTTTCCTTGACCGGCGGCGGAGGAGCCAGGATCACCCCGAGGAGGATGGCCGTCGGGGTCTCCGGCACCGGCGCCGCCTCGCAGAGCGGGCTCGCCACGAACCCGAAGGCCTTCAGGGCCCGGTCGACCTCTTCCGCGGAGGCGGCTTTCGGAAGCTTGGCCCGCGAGGGGCAGCCGCGGTCGTCCGTAGGCGCCAGGTCCGGAGTTCCGGGGCAGCGGTCGGAGGCGTTGGGTACGAGGTCGCCGTCGTCATCGCCGTCCGCGAGTGCGGCCGCGAACTGCGGTTGCCGGCACCGCTCCATTTTTCGGGTCCGGTCGCGCAGGGCGGCGAGGTATTGCGCGGGAGAAATTTTCTTCGCGGCGAGCTGTCGGGCGAGGCGGGCCCGGTCGAAATTCACGGCCGCGGCGCACGCCACCTGCGCCGGCGAGTCCTCCGGGGAGGCGCATGCGGCGACCGCTTCCCGGTAGCGCCGGTCGGTCTCCGCGTCCGCGAGACCCTGGGCGCGCCAGGCCGCGAGGGCGGCGCTCGCCTGGTCGAGACATTCGGAAAGCGCCTGCGGCCGCGCGGAAAGCGCCTGCGGCCGCGGCGTCGGGGAAGGTGGCGGCGGAGGCGCAGCCGCGAGCGAAAATCCGGCGAGAACGACGAGCCCGAAAATCCGGGGCATCAGAACGCCTCGGCCGCGGAAACCAGGAACGCGAGCTCCGCCGCGATTCCGCTTTCGATCAGGAACCGGCTCTGATCGATCGCGGCGGGGTGCTCATAAAAGTTCCTCGCTGAACCGGGGTCGGCGAGGTAGAGGACGGAGGCCTGGCTGTTGTAGGGCCAGAGGCCGGTCGCGGCCTGCCGGTCCCGTGAGTAGTCGAAAGACTTCTGCGCGAGCGCGGTCACGAGTGCGCGCACCGGCACGTCCCGGGAGTGGCCCGGGTGGGCGGATCTCCAGTTGAGGATGAACCGGCGCCACTCAAACGCCTTCAGAAGGATCTGGCGCGCCGGGCTCCACTGGGCGTTTGACGGCGCGGGGTCTTCCAGCCGGCGCACGGCGGACCAGCGAAACTCCTGGGCGTCTTCGTAGGGCCGGTGTCCGTACCCGGAGGTTCCGGACACGTGCATGGGAACCGTCGCATCCCCCAGGGCATGGAGCGGCCAGGCGAGGTTATGCGCGTCATGGGTCGAGTCCTCGCGGAAACGCCGCCACCCGTAGAAGGCGAGGTTGTCCACCGGCTCGAAAGACGTGTGCACGAAGGTACTGAACTGCCACTGTCCCGTGTCGCGCGCCCTGGAATCTGGATGGCCGTCGTTGGCGCCCCGGATCGTGTACCGGCGCGGCCCGAGGCTTTTGTCGTAGTGAATGGACCAGCCGCTCGCGTCGGCGATCGCCATCAGCGCGATCTCGACGGCATCGGGGGATCCGTCGGGCCCGGCGGTCTCGTACAGCATTCCGGGCCGGTCGTCGTAGTCGTTCGGCGCGCCGGGCCGCATGTTGATGAAGTGCCAGACGCCCGTGTAATTCGCTCCGGAGATGTCGCCGATCCCCGGGATCAATCCCTCGACGGAATCGATCGGGTTGGCGGTGTCCGCGAGGTCCTTCGCATCTGACCCGCACGAGCCGCACGAGCCGAAAAGGCAGTCCCAGAGGCACACGAAGGGGAGGACGGCGATGGCGAACCCCGCCGTGGCCAGGTCGTTCGCCTCTTTCTTGATCGCGCCGAGTCCACCCGCGCTCGTGGGTCGGAACCAGAGGTGGGTGTCGTCGTACTCGTCGTCGATCGAATTCGCCCAGAAGCCGAGCGCGATCCCGGTGTGATCGCGGTGGCCGGCCGGCGGAGCCGGGTTGATTCCGTCAAAGACGCCTCCAGGCGCCCACTTCGCCCGCACGCCGCAGTCGTTCCCTGTGATGTAGGTGATTCCGGGCGCGAAGGCGAGATCGCCCAGAGACTTTCCGCTGGCCCATTGAGTCGGGACCGTCGTCACATCGTCCGAGCAGGCCGTCTTGTGCGGCCCGGGGAGCCCGGCCGGAAGTGCTCGCACCTTCGGAACTGCGGCCTGAATCGATGCGACGAACGCGTTCCACTGCGCCGCGGGCACGTTCGACGGACGCTCCGCGAGTGCCCCCGGATGCCCCGGGTTCGATACCGCGAGCATGATTTCCCAGGCGACGTCGGTCATGTCCTGATGAACGAGCCCGTTGTGCGCGAGCGCCGGACCGGGAATGAGGAAGGTCAGCCACGCGGCCAGCGCGAAAGCGATCGCCCGTCGCGGGAGGCGCTCCGGAGCTCTCCGCGGGGAACCGCGCAAGGCCGCGGGAGGGTCGTTCCTCCGCGCCGCGCGCGGGCGTGACATCGAGTGGCTTTTTCCGAAGGGCATGAAGAGATCTTCCCGCAAGTCGCGTCAAATCCGGCAGAGGAAAATCGACGGCGAGAGCCCCGGACCAGGACTGACAACTTCCCATCTGACGCGTTAGACTGGCGCTCTTTCCGGGAGGTGGACCCTGTCGATACTCGGCAAATCGGATGTCAAGAGCTCTGCGGAACCGGCGGGACCGGCACGGCCGGGAGCCGCTCCGGGAGCGACCATTCTCGGGCCGGGCACGCGCTTCGTCGGCGAGCTTTCGGGCGACGAAGACATCGTCGTCAACGGCCGATTCCACGGAACGCTCCGGGTCGATCGACGCGTGACGATCGGCCCCGAGGGGGACGTGGAAGGAGAGATCCATGCGCGCCAGGTCGTCGTGGGCGGACGCGTCAAGGGTGACGTCCACGCCGCCGAACGGGCGGAGCTGACGAGCTCGGGCGCCGTCGAGGGCAGCGTCCATGCGCCGAAGGTCGTGATCGCCGAGGGCGCGCGGCTCGAAGGCAGCGTCGCGATGTCGGGAGAGAGAACCCCCGCCCCCGCCGTTGCCAACCCCTCCGGAAACTCGCCCGCATCCAACCCCTCGGAAGAACGGGCTCCGGGCGACGCGGGCCCATCCTCCGGCAGCCAGTCCAACTGAGGTCAAGGAGCCGTATGGCGACGGAGCTCGCGGTCGAGACGCAACGCAACTGGATCGACGGGGAGTGGGTGCCGGCGGCGTCCGGCAAGACCTTCGAAAACCGGAATCCGGCCGACAGAGACGATCTCGTCGGAGTCTTCCCTTCGAGCGACGGCCGGGACGTGGAGTCCGCGGTCGCGGCGGCGAAGAGGGCTTTTCCCCTCTGGCGGGACACGCCCGCGCCCCGGCGCGGCGAGATCCTCTACGCGGCCGGGGAGATCCTGAAACGCGACAAGGAAAAGCTCGCGCGGTTGATGACCCGCGAAATGGGAAAGGTGCTGGCCGAGACGCGCGGCGACGTGCAGGAAGCGATCGACATGGCGTTTCTGGCCGCGGGCGAGGGCCGGCGCCTGTTCGGATTCACGACGCCGTCCGAGCTCTCGAACAAGTTCGCGATGTGCATCCGGCAGCCCGTCGGGGTGTGCGCGTTCGTGACGCCGTGGAATTTCCCGATGGCGATCCCCGCGTGGAAGGGGATGGCCGCGCTGATCGCGGGCAACACCGTCGTCATCAAACCCGCGACGGATACCCCCGCCTCCGTCGTGGCGCTCGCGCGCGTGTTCGAGGAGGCGGGTCTTCCGCCGGGGGTCTGGAACGTCGTCATGGGGTCGGGGGGAGAGGTCGGAGATCCGCTCGTCTCGCATCCGGACGTCCGGGTCGTCTCCTTCACGGGCTCGACGGAAGTCGGACGGCGGATTTCGGTCGCGTGCGCTCCGACGTTCAAGCGCCTTCATCTCGAAATGGGCGGAAAGAACGCGATCCTGGTGCTCGACGACGCGGACGTCGAGCTGGCGGTCGAGGGCGCGCTCTGGGGCGCTTTCGGCACGACCGGGCAGCGCTGCACCGCGTCGTCGCGGCTGCTCGTGCAGCGTCCGGTCTACGACGAGTTCGTAGAGAAGCTCGTCGCGGGCGCAAAAGCGCTGCGCGTCGGGAATGGCCTGGAAAAGGGCGTGGACGTCGGGCCGTGCGTTTCGCAACGTCAGCGCGAGAGCGTCGCGAAGTACGTCGAGATCGGCCGGCAGGAGGGCGCGAAGCTTCTGTGCGGAGGCGAGAATCTCTCGTCGGGCGATCTCGCGCGCGGCTGGTTTCTGTCGCCCGCGGTGTTCGCCGACGCGAACGCGAAAATGCGGGTTGCGTGCGAGGAGATCTTCGGGCCGGTGACGACCGTGGTGCCGATCGACTCGCTCGAGGAGGGCATCCGCGTCGCCAACTCCGTCCCGTACGGGCTCTCGGGGTCGATCTACACGCGGGACGTCAACAAGGCCTTCACGGCGATGCGCGAGTTCGAGACGGGACTCTTCTACGTGAACTCGTCGACGATCGGGGCGGAGGTTCACCTTCCGTTCGGCGGGATGAAGGATACGGGCAACGGACATCGCGAGGCCGGGATCGCGGGTCTCGACGTCTTCACCGAGTGGAAGAGCATCTACGTGGACTTCTCGGGCAAGCTCCAGAGGGCCCAGATCGACACGTACAAGAGCGCCGATTGAAGGAGTTCTCAGTTATCAGTTCGCTGACAGCTGACAGCCGAAAGCGAGACGGGTCACCATTCGAAATCAAAACTGGAAACTGACAACCGACCACTGAGGACTTCATGATCGTCGGACTGCCGAAGGAGATCAAAGACAACGAGAACCGGGTGGCGCTCGTGCCGGCCGGAGTGCGGGCGCTGACGGCCGCCGGGCACGAAGTGTTCGTCGAGCAGAACGCCGGCGCGGGCTCCGGTATCGCGGACGTCGAGTACACCGCCGCGGGCGCGAAGATCCTGCCGACGGCGGACGAGGTCTTCGCGCGCGCCGGCATGATCGTGAAGGTGAAGGAGCCCGTCGGGCTCGAATACCAGCGCCTGCGTTCGGGACAGATCCTCTACACGTATCTGCATCTGGCGCCCGCCCGCGAGCTCACATCCATGCTTCTCGATCGCGGGGTGGCGGGCGTGGCGTACGAGACGATCACCGCCGCGAACGGTTCCCTTCCGCTGCTGACCCCGATGTCCGAGGTGGCCGGGCGGATGAGCATCCACGTCGGCGCGTTCTACCTGCAGAAGAGCAACGGAGGGCGCGGCGTCCTGCTGTCCGGGGTCCCCGGCGTGCCGCCCGCGGATGTCGTGATCATCGGCGGCGGAGTCGTCGGGACCAACGCCGCGAAGATCGCCGCCGGCATGGGCGCCGACGTCACGATTCTCGAGGCTTCTCCGGACCGGATGCGCGAGCTCGACGACATCTTCTTCGGCCGCGTCAAGACCGTTGCCTCGAATCCTCAGACGATGGAGGAGGGATGCCGGCGGGCGGATCTCCTCGTCGGAGCGGTGCTGATCCCCGGCGCCGCGGCCCCGAAGCTGGTCAGCCGCCAGCTCATCTCGCAGATGAAGAGGGGAGCGGTCGCCGTCGACGTCGCGGTCGACCAGGGCGGATGCTTCGAGACCACGCGCGCGACGACCCACTCCGATCCCGTGTACGAGGTAGACGGCGTCATCCACTACTGTGTGGCGAACATGCCGGGCGCCGTAGCGCGAACCTCCACGTTCGCTCTCACCAACTCGACGCTGCGTTATGCGCTCGAGCTCGCGAACAAGGGAGTCGAGCGCGCCGTCGCCGAGAATCCGCACCTCGCCGAGGGGGTCAACACCTTCGCCGGAAAGCTGACGTATCGCGCCGTGGCGGAAGCCCAGGGCCGGCCCTACTCGCCGCTCGCGCAGGCGATGGGGGCCGGACGTGAGGCGTGAGGCGTAAGGCGTAAGGGGTGAGGCGTAAGGGGTAAGGCGGACGATGCGGAAGAAGTCGTGTGCTCCCGCGCGGCGCCTTCCGCGCTCCGCGTTCGCCCTGACCCGTGACCCCTGACGGCCCCTCGTCTCACCTCCCATAGAATCTCCGTTTCGCCCATAAAGCATAAGGAGGTCTCTTTGAAGACTCTGCGTGTTCTCTCCGGAGCGCTGTGCGTCCTGGCGCTCGCCGGCGCCGCTTTCGCCGCCACCGCGAAGAAAGAAAAGAACGCGGCGGCCGCGCCCTCCCCGGGCAAGCTGTACGAGGGGCTCGAATTCCGCAACATCGGCCCGTTCCGAGCCGGTCGAGTCACCGCCGTCGCCGGCGTGCGAGGTCAGCCGCTCGTCTATTTCCAGGGCGCGACGGGCGGCGGCGTCTGGAGGACCGTCGACGGCGGATCGAACTGGCAGCCGATGTCCGACAAGGATTTCAAGACGGGATCCGTCGGCGCGGTCGCGATCTCGGAGTCCGACCCGAACGTGATTTATGCCGGGATGGGCGAGTCCCCGATCCGCGGGAACGTCTCGCACGGGGACGGCGTCTACAAGTCGACCGACGGCGGCAAGACGTGGAAGAACGTCGGGTTGAAGAACACGTACCAGATCTCGCGAGTGCGCGTGCATCCGAAAAACCCGGACGTCGTGTACGTCGCGGCGGTCGGCCATGTGTGGGGAAGCAATCCGGACCGCGGGATTTTCCGGACCACGAACGGTGGCCGCACCTGGGAGAAAGTCCTCTTCGTGAGCGAGAAGACCGGCGCGTCGGATCTCTGCATGGACCCGAGCAACCCGCGGATCCTCTACGCGGGGCTCTGGCAGGTCTCCCGCCGGCCCTGGACGCTCGAGTCGGGCGGCCCCGAGGGCGGGCTCTACCGGACGCTCGACGGCGGCGACACGTGGAAGAAGCTCGCGGGCGGGCTTCCCGAAGGCGTCGTCGGCAACGTTGGCGTCGCGGTTTCGGGCGCGCGGTCCGACCGGATCTGGACGATCGTCGAGGCGGAGAAGGGCGGCGTCTACCGGAGCGACGACGGCGGCGAGAAGTGGACGAAGGTCAACTCCGAGAACAAGCTCCGGCAGCGCGCCTGGTACTACTCGAAGATCTACGCCGATCCGAAGAACGCGGACGAGGTCTACGTCTTGAACACCGGGTTCTACCGCTCGAACGACGGGGGCAAGAGCTTCAACTCGATCCGTGTCCCGCACGGCGACAATCACGACCTGTGG
>JBBQDF010000023.1:0-13198 GCA_038319475.1 Thermoanaerobaculia bacterium | reverse complement strand
CGGAGTTCCCGTCCAGCACCTCGTCGGCGAGTGGGACTTCTTCGGGCGCCCTTTCCGGGTCGACTCCCGCGGCCTGATTCCCCGCCCCGAGACCGAGGTCCTCGTCCTGCAGTCGATCGGCGCGGCGCCCGGCGCCCGGCGGATCTTAGACCTCGGCACCGGAAGCGGAATCGTGGCGATCACACTGCTGAAGGAGCTTCCGGGCGCGCGCGCTCTGGCGATCGATGCGTCGGTGCAGGCGCTCGCGCTCGCCCGCGAGAACGGGGAGCGCCTCGGCGTTTCCTCGCGGCTGTGGCTCGCGGGATCAGACTGGCTGAACGCGATCGACGGGCCGCCCTTCGATCTCGTCGTCTCGAACCCGCCGTATCTCGCCCGCTCGGAGTCGCCCGGGCTCCCGCGCACCGTCGCGGAGCACGACCCCGAGCTCGCGCTCTACGGCGGGGATGACGGGCTCGAGAGCATCCGGCAGCTCTTGGACGCGGTGCCGCGGGCGCTCCCTCCCGGCGCTCCGTTCTTCTTCGAGATCGGTTTCGGACAGGCGCGCGACGTCGAGCGCGAGACGCGCAATCGGGCCGCCTGGCGGTTCGACGGCATTGCGAAGGACATGGCCGGTATTCCGCGCGTCGTGCGGCTGACGCGAGCGTAGCCGGACGCCGCCGGACGGACCCGCGGCGGGCGGCACGCGGCGCGAAACCGCCCTTACAATCTCCGCACTCATGGATCGCTTTCAGGTCGAGGGACCCACGCGCCTGCAGGGCGAAGTCATCACGTCGGGCGCGAAGAACGCCGCGCTGCCGTGTCTTGCGGCGACGCTTCTGACCGGAGAGGCGGTGCGCCTGGCCAACGTCCCGGATGTGCGGGACATCCGCACCATGCAGAAACTGCTTCAGCACATCGGCGTGTTTCTCTCCTCGGAGCCCGGAGCCGTCACGGTCGAAGCGCGGGAGATCGGCTCGGCCGATGCGCCCTACGATCTCGTGAAAACGATGCGCGCGTCGGTACTGGTCCTCGGGCCTCTCCTGGCGAGAAGCGGGTCGGTGCGGGTCTCCCTGCCCGGCGGCTGCGCGATCGGCGTGCGGCCGATCGACCTGCACCTCGAAGCCTTCCGGCGGCTGGGCGCCGAGGTCTCGCTGCAGCACGGGTACGTCGAGGCGCGCGCGCGCCGGTTGGTCGGCGCGGAGATCGTTTTCGAGACCGTCACCGTCACGGGCACAGAAAACGCCATGCTTGCGGCGACGCTCGCCCGCGGGACCACGCGCCTGGTTCATGCGGCCCGGGAGCCCGAGGTCGTGAATCTCGCCGATCTCCTGCGGGGGATGGGGGCGCGGATCGACGGGGACGGGACCGACGTCGTCACGATCGAAGGAGTCGAGCGGCTTCACGGCGCCGCGCATGCCATCGTCCCGGACCGGGTGGAGGCGGGGACGTACGCGATTGCGGGAGCCCTGACGCGGGGCGACGTGACGGTCACGCGCTGCCGTCCCGCGGACCTGAAAGCCCTGACGACGCGGCTCTCGTCGAGCGGCGCGGGCGTTACCGCCGGGGCCGACTGGCTCCGCGTCCAGGGAACCAGCACGCTCGAGCCGCAGGACCTCGCGACCGCCCCCCACCCGGGCTTTCCAACGGACCTGCAGGCGCAGTGGATGGCGCTCGCCACCGGGATGGCGGGCGTCTCCACCGTCACAGAGACCGTCTTCGAAAACCGGTTTCAGCACGTCCCGGAGCTCATCCGCATGGGCGCGCGCATCCGCGTCGAAGGACGCTGGGCGATCGTCGAGGGTCCGACCCCTCTGACGGGCGCGTCCGTCATGGCGAGCGATCTACGGGCTTCGGCGGCGCTCGTGCTCGCGGGCCTCGTCGCGAACGGCGAAACGATCATCGACCGGGTGTACCACCTGGACCGCGGGTACGACCGCATGGAGGTCAAGCTCTCCAATCTCGGAGGCCGCGTCTACCGGTCCTCTTTCCCCACCGGCACGTTCCCGATTCCCGCGCTCGCTCGCTGAGAGCCCGAACCTCCCGCTCCCCCGTCCCACTCATACCGGGAGACCGCGGAGCGGGCGTCTCTCCGAGGATAGACTCTCGCCCATTCCGCATGCATCCGACCAGACGGATCGGCGAAGTCCTGCTGAAGGTCGAGGAGGTCTCCCTCTCCTTCGGCGGCGTCTCCGCTCTCTCGCAGGTGAGCCTCGAGGTGCGAAGCGGTGAGATCTGCGCGATTATCGGCCCGAACGGCGCCGGGAAGAGCTCGCTCTTAAACGTCTTGAACGGCGTCTATCAGCCCCGCCGCGGCACGATCACGTTTCGCGGAGAGCGGCGCCGCCGGATGAAGCCGTACGAGGCCGCCCGGGAGGGGATCGCGCGGACGTTCCAGAACATCGCGCTTTTCAAGGGGATGACGGTCCTCGACAACATCATGGCAGGCCGCAATCTCCGGATGCGGTCGGGCCTCCTGGCCCAGGCGCTCTACCGGGGTCCGGCGCGGAACGAGGAGATCCGACACCGGCGCCGTGTCGAAGAAATCATCGATTTTCTTCAGATCGAGGCGATCCGGAAGGTCCCCGCCGGACGGCTGCCCTACGGCCTCCAGAAGAGGGTGGAGCTCGCCCGTGCCCTGGCCGCGGAGCCCGCGCTGCTCCTTCTCGACGAACCGATGGCGGGGATGAATGTCGAGGAGAAACGCGACATGTGCCGCTTCATCCTCGACGTCAACGGAGAGTTCGGGACGACGATCGTCTTAATCGAGCACGACATGGGCGTCGTGATGGATCTCTCCGACCACGTGGTCGTCCTCGACTACGGGAGAAAGATCGCGGACGGGACCCCGGCGGAGGTACGCGGCAACCCCGCGGTCATCGACGCGTATCTGGGCGTCGCGAGCGCGTAAAGCCGCCATGGACTGGTCCTTTCTGGCGGAAGTCGCGATCGGCGGGTTGCTCGCCGGGGTCATGTACTCGCTCGTCGCACTCGGGTTCGTTCTCATCTTCAAGGCGTCCGGCGTCATGAACTTCGCGCAGGGCACGATGGTCTTCTTCGCGGCGCTCATCTTCGTGACCCTGCTCGAGAAGGGATGGGGGTTCGCGGGCGCGGGCGCGGCGGCGCTCGCGGCGATGGTGCTTCTGGCGTTTTTCGTCGAGCGCTTCGTCCTCCGGCCCCTTGTCAATCAGCCGCCGATCGCCCTGTTTCTGGCGACCATCGGCCTCGCGTTCTTAATCGAGGGAATCTCGCAGGGGCTGCTAGGCGCCCAGTCCCACGGACTCGAAATCGGAATTCCCGACGTGCCGTTCCATCTCGGCGCCGTGAACGTCAGCCAGTTCGACCTCTTCGCCGCGGGCGTCGCGGGACTCTTGGTCGCCGTCCTCGCCATTTTTTTCTCGAAGACCCGCATCGGCCGTGCGTTGCGCGCCGTCGGCGACGACCACCAGGCCGCCCTTGCAGTCGGCATCCCGCTCGAGCAGATCTGGGTGATCGTCTGGTCCGCGGCGGGGTTCGTGGCCCTCGTCGCGGGCATTCTCTGGGGGTCGCGCACCGGCGTCCAGTTCTCTCTGACGTTCATCGCCTTAAAAGCCCTTCCGGTGCTCATCCTCGGAGGGTTCACCTCGATTCCCGGCGCGATCGTGGGAGGGCTGATCGTCGGCGCGAGCGAAAAGCTCGCGGAGGTGTACCTCGGCCCGCACATCGGCAGCGGGCTCGAGAACTGGTTTCCTTACGTGCTGGCGACACTCTTTCTGCTCGTCCGCCCCGAAGGCCTCTTCGGCGAGAAGAGGATCGAGCGGGTATGAAGCGGGCACTGGCGAAAGGCGAACCGCGTCACGCGCCGCCTGCTCATTTTTCGGGCCGTTCCCTCCAGACATGATCTACCGCGAGGCAGGCCAGTTCCACGCGACTTACGAGGAAGACCAGCGCATTTTTCCGATCCGGCAGGACCGCGTGGCCGTCCTGGTGATCCTGGCAGTGGCATTTGTCGCCATTCCGCTGGTCGGAAACGACTACTGGTTCAGCGCGATCCTGATTCCGTTTCTGATCCTGTCGCTGGCCGCCCTCGGGTTGAACATCCTGACCGGGTACGCGGGGCAGCTCTCTCTGGGGTCCGCGGCATTCATGGCCGTCGGCGCGTTTGCGGCGTTCAACCTGATGCTCCGCGTCCCCGGGCTGCCTCTGCTGGCCGCGTTTTTCCTCGCCGGCCTCATCACCGCCGCCGTCGGGCTCTTCTTCGGCCTCCCCAGCCTGCGGATCAAAGGGTTTTACCTCGCGGTCACCACCCTGGCGGCTCAGTTCTTCATCGAGTGGGCGTTGACCAAGTTCCCGTGGTTCTCGAATCACAATCCCTCCGGCGTCATCAGCGCGCAGAAGATGGTGATTTTCGGATATCGCTTCGCGAGCCCCGTGAGCCGCTACCTCCTCACGCTCTCGATCGTCGCCGTCCTGGCCCTCGCGGCGAAAAACCTGGTGCGCAGCCGGACGGGCCGCGCCTGGATGGCAATCCGGGACATGGACATCGCGGCCGAAGTCATCGGCATCCCGATGCTGCGCACGAAGCTCCTGGCCTTCGCCGTCAGCTCGTTCTACTGCGGGATCGCCGGCGCTCTCTGGGCCTTCGCCTACCTGGGATCGGTCGAGCCGCAGGCCTTCGACCTGAACCGGTCGTTTCAGATCCTGTTCATGATCATCATCGGGGGCATGGGCAGCGTGCTCGGAGCGTTTCTCGGAGCCGGATTCATCACGCTCGTTCCCATCCTCTTGAACGTCGGGGCTCACACGCTGTTTTCGGGGCGGGTCAGCCAGAGCCTGCTTTCGAACCTGGAATTGATGCTGTTCGGCGCTCTCATCATCCTCTTCCTGGCGCTCGAGCCCTACGGACTCGCCCGCCTCTGGCAGATCGGAAAGGAGAAGCTTCGCCTGTGGCCTTTCCCCCATTGAACCGAAAGCTGAGAACTGAGAACTGAAAACTGAAAGCTCTTTTTAAGGAGGTCCCCGCATGAACAGAGCAGGAGTCTTTTCGAAAGCGGCCCTGGCGGGCCTGGCAACCCTCGCGGCGGCGCTCGCCGCTGCCCCGGCGTCCCTCGCGCAGGAGCAGTTCATCCCCATGGCGAGCTACCGCGTCGGGCCCTACGCCGCCGGCGGCAGCGGAACGTTCGGAGGATTCATCGATTACCTCGACATGTTAAACCGCCGGGACGGCGGCATCAACGGCGTGAAGCTGACGTGGGAGGAGTGCGAGACCGAGTACAAGAACGACCGCGGGGTCGAATGCTACGAGCGGCTGAAGGGCAAGGGTCCGACCGGCGCGTCCATGTTCAATTTCGTGTCGACCGGCATCACCTACGCGGCGATTGAGCGCGCGACCACCGACAAGATTCCCATCGTCTCGATCGGGTACGGACGCGCCGACGCGTCGGACGGTCGGGTTTTTCCCTACGTCTTTCCGCTCGTCACGAACTACTGGAGCCAGAACACGGCGAAGATCAAGTTCATCGGGATGAGGTCGGGCGGAATGGACAAGCTGAAGGGCAAGAAGATCGTCAACCTGTACCACGGCTCCGCCTACGGCAAGGAGACGATCCCCGTTCTGGACCTTCAGGCGAAGAAGTACGGATTCACGGTGACGCACCTGGAGGTCCCCGCCCCCGGCAACGAGCAGGAGTCGCAGTGGCTGCAGATCCGTCAGGCAAAGCCCGACTGGGTCATCCTGCGCGGATTCGGCGTCATGAACCCGGTCGCTTTAAAGACCGCGGCGAAGGTCGGCTTCCCGCGCGACCACATCGTCGGCGTCTGGTGGAGCGGCGCGGAAGAAGACGTGATACCGGCCGGCGAGGCGGCGAAGGGATTCATCGCGGCGGCCTTTCACCCGTCGGGGACGAACTTCCCGGTCTTGAAGGACATCCAGAAGCACGTCTATTCCGGCGGCCACAAGGGCAACCTCGAGGACGTGTCGCGCCTCGGAACCATCTACTACAACCGCGGCGTCATCCACGGGATCTTGAACAGCGAGGCGATCCGCACGGCACAGGCAAAATTCGGCAAGAAATCGCTGACCGGAGAACAGATCCGTTGGGGACTGGAGAACCTGAACATCGACGAGAAGCGGTTGAAGGAGCTCGGCGCCGTGGGTCTGCTGCAGCCGATCAAGCTCTCCTGCATGGATCATGAAGGCGGGGGTGCTGTGAAGTTTCAGCAGTGGGACGGCAAGAAATGGAAGCTGATCACCGACTGGATCAAGTCGGACCAGTCGATCGTGCGGCCGCTCATCGAGGAGTCCGCGGCCGCGTACGCGAAGGAGAAGGGAATCACGCCGCGTGACTGCTCCAGAGAGTGAGGCGGGGGGCGCGAGCCCCTTCCTCGCCGTTCACAACATCGAAGTCATCTACGACCACGTGATCCTCGTTCTGAAAGGCGTGTCCCTCGAGGTCGCGAGAGGCACGATCGTCGCCCTGCTCGGCGCAAACGGCGCCGGCAAAACGACCACCCTGAAGGCCATCTCGAACCTCCTCGCCTCCGAGCGGGGCGCCATCACGAAAGGTTCGATCGAGTTTCGCGGTGAGCGCATCGACCACCGGACTCCGCGCGACCTGGTGCGGCGAGGAATCGTCCAGGTGATGGAGGGACGGCACTGCTTCGAGCACCTGACGGTCGAGGAGAACCTGCTGACGGGCGCATTCTCCCGCCGCGCTTCCCGCGCCGAGATCCGCGACGACCTCGATCGAATCTACGGGCACTTTCCGCAGCTCGCCGCGCGGCGCCGGAGCGTCGCCGGGTACACGTCGGGCGGCGAGCAGCAGATGACCGCTCTCGGCCGCGCCCTGATGGCGCGGCCTCAGATGGTGCTTCTCGACGAGCCGTCGCTCGGTCTCGCGCCCTATCTCGTGGAAGAGATCTTCGAGATCGTGCGATCTCTGCATTCCGAAGGCGTCACGTTCCTGCTCGCCGAACAGAACACGGCGGTGGCCCTTCGATACGCCGACTTCGGCTACATACTCGAGAACGGCCGGGTCGTCATGGACGGCACGGCGAAGGAGCTTTCCGGGAACGAAGACGTGAAAGAGTTCTACCTCGGCATGGCGGGCGAGGGCCGCCAGAACTTTCGCGAGGCGAAGCATTACCGGCGGCGCAAGCGCTGGCTCTCGTAACCAGCGCGATTTCCGCGGAGTCATCGCCATGGCGCACTACGACAAGCTCGAAACGCGCGACCCCGAGGAACGGGAGCGCTGGCTCTTCGCACACCTGCCCCGGTATCTGGAGCAAACCCGCGAGCGCTCGCCCGCGCTCGAAAAACGCCTCGGAGGGATTTCGAGCGGCGACATCATCAACAGGCGCTCGCTCGCGAGCATCCCGGTGCTGCGCAAGTCGGGGCTCGCCGAGCTGCAGCGGGCCGCGCCGCCCTTCGGCGGCCTCGCCGGCGTCCCTCTCGGGCAGTGCGGCCACGTCTTTGCGTCACCCGGGCCCCTCTACGAGCCGGCGGCCCGGCGGGCGGACTACGGCGCCTTTGCGAGACCGCTCTTCGCGGCGGGCTTCCGCCCGGGAGACCTCGTCTACAACACCTTTTCGTACCACTTCACCCCGGCCGGCCTGATGGTCGACTCGGCCGCGCAGGAGCTCGGCTGCGCGGTGTTTCCGGCGGGAGTCGGCCAGACGGACCTCCAGGTGGGAGCGATCGCGCACCTTCGCCCCGCCGGCTACGCGGGAACGCCGTCGTTTCTCAAGATCCTGCTCGACAGAGCGCACGAAACAGCCGCCGACGTGTCGAGTCTCACGAAGGGCCTCGTGAGCGGCGAGGCACTGCCCGCGACCCTGCGCGCTCAGTTCGGGCAACGGGGGATCCGCGTTCTGCAGTGTTACACCACTGCTGAGCTCGGCGTGATCGCTTACGAGTCGGATTCGCTCGAGGGGCTGACCGTAAACGAGCGGCTGATCGTCGAGATCGTCCGCCCGGGCACGGACGAGCCGCTGCCCGACGGGGAGGTGGGAGAAGTCGTCGTCACGAATCTCGCCTCTCCCGAATATCCCCTCGTCCGGTTCGGGACCGGCGACCTCTCCGCAATCCTTCCCGGGACAAGCCCGTGCGGGCGAACGAACATGCGGATTCGCGGGTGGCTCGGCCGAGCGGATCAGAGCGCGAAGATACGCGGCATGTTTGTCCACCCGGGCCTCGTCGCGCAAGTCCTCCGCCGGCACCGGGAGCTTCTGAAAGCGCGCCTCGTCGTGCGAAGGGAAGGCGAAGCGGACGAGATGATGCTGCGGTGCGAGACGGAATCTGCGAGCGCCGCCCTGGCGGACGCCGTGGCCGCTTCGATCCGCGAGGTCTGCAAGGTGCGCGGAGAAGTCGAGCTCGTCCCGCCGGGGTCGTTGCCAAACGACGGCAGGGTCATCGACGACACGCGGCCGGTGCCTTGACCGGACTCTCTGAATGATGATCACCGACGCTCATGTCCACCTGCTGCCCGAGCGGCTCGCCGCGAAAATCCGGCGCTTCTTCGATGAGCGCGGCGCGCCGCGGCTCCTCTATCCCTACGCCCCGGATGCCGCGCGCGACGCGCTCGTCTCCGCGGGGATCGGGCGCTGCTGGACCCTGCCCTACGCGCATCGCGGCGGCGTCGCTTCCGCGTTGAACCGCTGGATGGCGGAGAGCTTTGGCGCAGACCCGTTCGTCGTCCCCGGCGCCACGGTCCACCCCGACGATGACGTGCAGGATGTGGTCCGCGAGGCGGTCGTCCTGGAGTTGCCGGTCTTCAAGCTCCACTGCTCCGTCGGGCGATTCGGGCCTGACGATCCGCGACTCGATCCCCTCTGGGCCGCGGTTTCCGCAGGCGGGCAGCCGGTCGTCGTGCATGGAGGGAGCGCCCCGGAAGGCACCGCGTCGCCGGTAGAGATCGAGGCGATCGGACGCACGGCCGCCCGGTGGCCGGCCGCGCGGATCATCGTGGCGCATTTCGGATCTCCGTCGGAGAAAGAGACGCTCGAGCTGCTCGCCAGGGCGCCCTCGGTCTTCGCGGACCTGACCCCGGTCGTCGGAGAACCGGTGCGGATCTCCGGCGGCGACATCGGGGGCTTCGAGCGGCGGGTCCTCTTCGGCTCGGACACGCCGACCGTGGCGGTCACGATCGAGGACTCCCTCGCGCGGGTCCGCGCCTGGAGGCTCTCCCCCGCCGACGAAGCCTCGGTTCTCGGGGGCAACGCGGAGCGCCTGGTTCCCGGCCGCCCCGCGCTTGCGCGCGCCGGTGAGGCCCGGCTGTGAAGCCTGTGAACGCCGAGAAGGCGCCGCCCCCTGGGCCGGCCGCCGTCGCCGCGCAAGCGTCGAGACTCGACACCTTTCCGCGCCTTATCCTCCACCACGCCCGCGTGCGGCCGCGGGCGCCGGCGATCCGGGAGAAAGACCTCGGGATCTGGCAGACCTGGACGTGGGAGGAAGTCGCCCGCGAGGTCCGCGCCCTCGCGTGCGGCCTCGCCGCCCGCGGATTCTCCCGGGGCGAACGCCTCGGGATCATCGGGGACAACCGGCCGCGGCTTTACTGGGCAATGGCGGCCGCGCAGTGCCTGGGGGGTGTGCCGGTGCCGCTCTACCAGGACTCGGTCGCCGCGGAGTTGGTCTATCCGCTGGTCGAAGCGGAAATCCGGCTCGTCGTGGCCGAAGACCAGGAGCAGGTCGACAAGCTGGTGGAGATCCGAGGGCGGTGCCCGGCCCTGGGCGGCGTCGTGTACGACGATCCGCGGGGCCTGCGCGATTACGACCCCGGGTTTCTGGCGGGCTACGACGAGATCCAGGAGCTCGGGCGCGCCTGGGACCGGACGCATCCCGGGTTCTTCGACGCGCAGGTCTCCGCGGGCGCCGGCTCCGACGTCGCCATCATCCTCTACACGTCCGGGACGACGGGACGGCCGAAAGGCGTCATGCTGACGCACGACAACCTCGTCATCACGGGCCGCAACGGCATCGAGCGGGAGGGGCTGACCGCGAAAGACGAGGTGCTCGCGTACCTGCCCATGGCGTGGGTCGGCGACAACCTCTTCTCCTACGCGCAGTCGTGCGTCGCCGGTTTCTGCGTGAGCTGCCCCGAGAGCGGCGAAACCGTGCTGGCGGACCTGCGGGAGATCGGGCCCACGTACAACTTCGCCCCGCCCCGCGTCTACGAGAACATGCTGACGTCCGTGCTGATCCGGATGGAGGACGCGTCCGCCGTGAAGCGCCGGATGTTCGACTTCTTCCTGCGGGTGGCGCGCCGCGCCGGCGCGAACCTCCTCGACGGAAAACCCGTTTCCGCCGGCGACCGGCTGCTCTATGCCGCGGGACGGCTCCTCGTTTACGGGCCGCTCAAAAACGTGCTTGGTTTTTCCCGCATCCGGCTCGCGTACACGGCCGGCGAGGCGATCGGGCCCGATCTCTTCGGCTTTTTCCGCTCGCTCGGGATCAACATCAAGCAGCTCTACGGTTCGACGGAAGGCTCCGTGTTCGTCTGCGTTCAGCCCGACGGGTCCGTGAAGCCCGACACCGTGGGAACGCCCGCGAAAGACGTCGAGGTCAGGATCACGGAAGACGGCGAAGTGCTCTTTCGCGGCCCGGGAGTCTTCCATTCCTATTTCAAAAACCCGAAAGCGACCGCCGAGACGCGCACGCAGGACGGCTGGGTGCGCACGGGCGACGCCGGATTCTTCGACGACGACGGCCATCTGAAGATCATCGACCGCGCGGCGGACGTCGGACGGTTGAACGACGGGACCCTCTTCGCGCCGAAGTACCTCGAGAACAAGCTCAAGTACTTCCCGTGGATCCGGGAAGCGGTCGCGTTCGGTGACGGCCGCGATCACGCGGCGGCGTTCGTCAACATCGACCTGCAGGCGGTGGGCGACTGGGCGGAACGGCGCAACCTCCCCTACAGCGGCTATACGGACCTCGCGGCTCAGGAGCCGGTCGCCGGGCTCATCCGCGAGTGCGTCGAAAAAGTGAACCGCGACCTCTCGGCGGATGCCCGGCTGTCCGGATCGCAGCTCCGGCGGTTTTTGATCCTCCACAAGGAGCTCGACGCGGATGACGGCGAGCTGACGCGCACGCGCAAGGTCCGCCGCGGCTTCGTCGCGGAGCGGTACGGTGAGCTGATCGAGGCCCTCTACTCGGGCCAGCAGGCGTGCAGCGTGGACGCCGCCGTCCAATACGAGGACGGGCGGGAGGGACGGATCCGGGCCGATGTCCGTATTCGCGAGGCGGCCGTTTACCCGCCTGTCGCCGGTGATAAATTCGTCGCCGCGAGATGAACGAGTGCCTTTTCTGCAGGATCGTCGCGGGGGAAATCCCCTCGACGAAGGTATTTGAGAACGAGCGGATCTTCGCGTTCGAAGACATCCTGCCGCAGGCGCCCACCCACGTCCTCGTCGTCCCCAGAAAGCACTACGTCGACGTGCACGAGGCCTCCGAGGATCCTGCGCTCCTGGGCGAGTTGGTGACGCGGAGCGCCGCGATCGCGCGCGAGAAGGGCGTCCCCGACTTCCGCCTGGTGACCAACAGCGGCGTCGAAGGCGGCCAGGCGGTTTTTCATCTGCACTTTCACGTGCTCGGGGGGCGGCACATGCGCTGGCCCCCCGGTTGAAGTAACGAACGACACAGGAGGACATCATGGATTCCAGAAAAGTCGCCGACTGCAGACGTTTCCCGAGCGAGAAGGGCTGTTCCTTGACCATCTCCGGTCCCGAGAACGAGGTCATGGAAGTGGCGGTCCAGCACGCGGTAGCGAGCCATGGCCATCAGGACACGCCGGAGCTCCGGCAGCAGCTGCGCGGCCTGCTCGAGGACGAGAAAAGCGAGCCCGCGCGCGTCTGACTCGACTGTGCCTCTGACCTGACACCACCCGGCGGCTCTTTTCAGGTTTCTCGACGGAGGACCTCATTCGACCCGGAGGATGAATGAACGGCCCCGTCTTCACCCTGATCGCGATCGTGACGGCGATATCGGCGCAGGACACCGCGGTACCAGTCGAGAAAGAACCGCATCATCGGACGGTCTTCAAGAATGATTACGTGCAGGCCTTCCGCGTGAACCTCGAGCCCGGAATGGTGTCGCTGATGCACACACACGCGCGTGACGACGCCGCAGTTCGTTTGAGCACCGCGACGGTGACGGCACAGAGTCCCGGAGAGCCGGCCGGGGCGCCCGAATTCGTCTCCCCGGGCCTCGTGTCGGCGCGAGACAACGAGAAGCAGCCGCACACGCATCGGGTCCATAACATTGGCACGACGCTGTTTGACGTGATCGACGTGCAGATCCTGAAGCGGCCGGACGGTCCCTCAACACCGCCGATCGCAGTACCCGCGGCGGAGAATCCGAGGATGCGCGTCTATCGCTACGAGCTCGAGCCGGGAGCTGGATCGGCGCCGCACACCCACGCGCGTCCGTACCTGCTGGTCGTCGCGACCGACATGAATCTGCGCGCGGCGTCGCCCGAAGGGGGATCCGTGGCGCATCTGGTCAAGGCCGGCGACCTGCATTGGGTAGAGACGGCCGTGACGCACACGCTCATCAATGAAGGTCGGGAGAAAAGCGTGGTCGTCGAATTCGAACTGAAGTAACGAAATCGAGTCAGGGAGAGTCCCGACCGCCCTGCCTGTCAGGAGGCGGTCGAGACGCACCGGGGGACGCCGCACAGACCTGGCGTGTGTCCGATGGAGGGTTCGTTCGGCGACGTTGACACGGGGCCTCGGCTCGACTTGAAATCGCAAGAGATGAGGGCCCTGGGACGTGAGGATGCCCTCGAAAGGTCTGCCGGAAAGCGAAGCCGGGCTGGTCCCTACTGCGGGACCCGGGTCGAGGGCGCGGCGCTGGCAGGGGCCGGCGGCAAAGCGCGGGGAGGCGCGGGAATGGCGACAGGCGCGCGGCCTTCGGGAATCGGCAGCGCGATCTTGTAGATGGCGACGCGGGCGCGCTGACGGATCTCGCGGATCCACTTCTCGGCCTCTTCGTGGAAGACGCGCTGCTGCGAGCGCCGACGCATCTCCGAAGCGACGGCGTCGAAGGGCTGGATCGGGGAGCCGCCGGCTTTCTGCTCCGCCGTATAGCGGGTCTCGTACTCCTCTCGCGTGCGGTCTTCGTCCGCGATGGCGATCGGACGGAATCTCTCCTGAAGGTAGTTCTGAACGACGATTTGCCGCTCGAGAGACGATCGCACTTCCTCCGGGGTCATGCCCGCTTCCCGGAACTCTTCGGCGGGGTCGCGCC
>JBBQDF010000022.1:0-13434 GCA_038319475.1 Thermoanaerobaculia bacterium | reverse complement strand
TGGCTCGACCGGCTCCTCTCGATCATCACCACCCCGTTCAAGCGGCTCGGCCTCTCCGGATGGAGCGAAACCGGCTGTGTCGCCCGGGGGCGCGGCTCTCCCGTTCGCGATGCGCAACGCTCCGCCGACGGCTTCTGGACGATCGACGTCATGCTCTCTGGTTTCCAGGTGGGCGGCGCGGCGGCGGATCTTTCCCGTCCGCGTTTTCTGCGGCTCGAGATCGAGCCGGACACGCGAGCCCATGAGGCGTGCGAAAAAAACCGGGTGCGCGAAGGAGACGTTCTTTCTTTCGGGGGCGCGGTCGTCATCGACCGGGACGCGGATTTTCTGGAGATCCACCCGGACGAAGACTTCGCGGTTTCCTCGCCGCTCCGGGAAGGACGGCGGCCGGACTGACAGATCGGGCCGTCAGCCCCTCGTCGCCTCGGGGTCGTTTGCGGGCGCGCGGCGGAGGATCGCCTCCATGAGCGGGCGGAACTGATCGGGCGTGTGCTCCTCGTCGAACGTGACCGAGTGGGTCGTGTGTCCGTCTTCGACGGAAAGCGTGTAACGCAGGCGATCGGGTCCGGTGCGCAGCGTCGCCTCCGAAAACCGGGGAAGATCCGCGTCCGCCACGAGACGCCGCATCTCCGCGTCGTGGAACGTGCCCTGCTCGGTGTCGACGACCGACTTCCGCGTCATGCCGGCGACGCCCCCGCTGCGCACGAGAAGCAGCCTCATGGCTGCGCGGCGACCTCGGCGCCCGGGGCGCTCTCGTCTTGGACGCCGATCGGCTCTCCGAGAACGCCTTCCCATCGGGCGACGACCACCGACGCGACGCAGTTGCCCATCACGTTGATCGAGGTGCGGGCCATGTCCATCAGCTCGTCGACGGCCAGGATCATGGCGACGCCCGCCTCTCCCGGGAGGTTGAACGCGGCGCAACCCGCCGCGATGATCACGAGAGAGGCCCGGGGAACCCCCGCCACCCCTTTCGACGTCAGCAGGAAGGTCAGCATCATCAGAAGCTCGGTCTCGAGCGACATCTTGATGCCGGCGGCCTGCGCGATCGTCAGGGCGGCGAGAGAGATGTACAGCGTCGATCCGTCGAGATTGAAGGAGTAGCCGGCGGGAATGACGAATCCGGCGACGGACTTCGGCACGCCGTACTCCACCATTTTCTCGAGCGCCCGCGGGAGCGCCGCCTCGGAAGACGCGGTCGAGAAAGCGAGCAGGAACGGCTCCCGGATCTTCTGGAAAAACTGCCGGATCGGCGCGCGGGCGATCAGCAGCGCGGGGAGGAGAACGATCAGCGTGAAGACGATGAGCGCACCGTAAAGCGACCCGACGAGCTTCGCGTACGAGCCGAGCACCTTCAGGCCGTGGTGCGAGACCGCGCCCGCCATCGCGCCGAGAACGCCGAGCGGCGTCAGCGCCATGACGTAGTCGGTCAGCTGGAACATGACCGCGACCACGGAATCCATCAGGTTCAAGAACGGCGCGGACTTCCCTTTCACGTGCGCGGCCGCGACGCCGAGGAGGGTCGCGAAGACGACGACCTGCAGGATGTCCTGCTTCGCCATCGCGTCGACGACGTTGGACGGGAAGAGATGGAGGAGCGTTTCGACGAACGTCTTCGGCTGGACGAGAGACTCGCCGGAAGGGGGAAGCTTCAGTCCGTCGCCCGGCCGCACGATGTGCGCGATGGCGAGCCCGAGCGCGAGCGCGATCGTGCTCGCGACCTCGAAGTAGACGAGGGCCTTCCAGCCCATGCGGCCGACCGCGCGGACGTCGCCGGTCTTGCCGATCCCGACGACGATCGTCGAGAAGATCAGCGGGACGATCAGCATCTTGATGAGGCTGATGAAAGCCTTGGACAGGAACCGGAAGGCCTCGTAGGCGCCAGGGTGGGTCTCGGCGGGCAGAAGGGCGCCGAGCACGACGCCGAGGATCAGGCCATAGAAGATCAGTGCGGTCGACGAAAGCCAGCCGGGGCGCCGGGACGAACGCATGCTGCCGTTCAGCCTATACGAACGGGGGCCGGTCTTTTCTCAAGCCGCCGGGATTCCGACCGCGCCCCATGCCTCTCTCACGGCGACGGCCTCGCGTGAGGCCGGACCGAAGAGCTCGCCCGCCACGGCGGTTGTGAGTCGTGCCGCCTGCGCGAAATCGGTCGTCCTGCGAAATCGATCCTTGAGCGCGACGTACCAGACCTGTCCCGCTTTTTCCCACGAGAATCCCCCGATCGCCGTCGCGGCGAGAAAAAAAGCGCGGTTGGGGATTCCCGAATTGATGTGCACTCCTCCGTCGTCGTCGGCCGTCTCGACGTAGCCGCTCATGTGTCCCGGCTGCGGGTCTTTTCCGAGGACCGGGTCGTCGTAGGCCGTCCCCGGCGCCTCCATGGACCGGAGCGCCTTCCCCCGGACGCGCTTCGTGAAGAGGCCGGCGCCGATGAGCCAGTCGGCGGCGATCGCCGTCTGCTGGAGCTGCCGCTGCTTGACGAGGGACCCGAAGACGTCCGAGATCGACTCGTTCAACGCGCCGGGCTGGTCCTGGTACTCGAGATTGGCCTCGTGCGCCGTGACGCCGTGAGTCAGCTCGTGCCCGATCACGTCCGTCGAAGCGGTGAACCGCCCGAAGAGCTTCCCGTCTCCGTCGCCGTAAACCATCTGCGTCCCGTTCCAGAACGCGTTGTCATAGCCCGAGCCGTAGTGGACGGAGGAGTCGAGGCGCATTCCGCGGTCGTCGATCGAATTGCGCCCATAAACGTCGAGGTAGAGATCGTAGGTCGCCCCTGCGCCCGCATACGCCTCGTCCACGGCGGCGTCGCCGCTCTCCTCCTGCCCTTCACTCCGGACGAGCCGTCCCGGAAGGGTCGTCCCGTGGCCCGCATCGAAGACCGTCCGGCGCTTCTCTCCCGCCGGCGTGACGAGGGGAAATGAGGCGACGATCTGCCGCCGCGTCCTGAACCTCTCGGAGACGAGAAGGGTCGCAAGAGCGAGGCGGCGCTCCTCGGGCGAGCCGTTCTCGGCGATGGATCGGAGCATGTGCGGAGGGACGATGAAACAGGCGGCCGCATTCGGGCGAGGCATCGGTGCCGCAGACACTGGCGCGGCGCGGCGCGCCTGTCAAGGGAAGTTGGTTGAGCGTTCAGCGTCGAGCCGGGAGCGTTCCCACGAAGACGAGCAGGCGGTCGTATGCTGGGGTCGTGAGCTCCTTGCGAATGCCGCGGGGGACCCGGATCGAAGAGCTTCCGACGCCCGCCGTCCTCGTCGACCTCGAAGTTCTTGAACGCAACGTGCGGAGAATGGCGGAAGCCGCCCGCGCCGCCGGGGTCCGGCTTCGCCCCCACGGAAAAACGCACAAGTGCCTCGAGATCGGCCGGCTGCAAATTGCCGCCGGGGCGTGCGGCCTGACCCTGGCAAAGACGTCGGAAGCGGAAGTCTTCGTCAACGCGGGATTCGAAGACATCTTCATCGCCTATCCGGTCGTGGGCCGTGGAAAGCCGGAGCGGCTGCTGGCGCTGGCCGACCGCGCGCGCCTGGCGGTCGGCGTCGACAGCGTCGAAGGTGCGCGCGCCCTCGGCGCGTCCTTTGCGGCCGCGGGCCGCCGCCTCGACGTCCTTCTGAAAGTCGACTGCGGGCTGCATCGGGTCGGCGTGCCGCCTGAATCGGCCATCGAAGTGGGCGCGGCGATCGCCGACTTGCCGGGGCTGGCGTTTCGGGGAGTCTTCACACACGCGGGACACGCGTACCTCGAGGACGCGCCCGAGAGAGTCGCGGCGGTCGCTCGCGGCGAAGGCGAGACCCTCGCGGAAGCGGCCGCCGGGCTCCGGCACGCGGGAGTTCCCGTCCTGGAGGTTTCGGTCGGGTCGACGCCTTCCGCGCGCGCTGCGATGCGCGTTCCCGGCGTGACGGAGTGCCGGCCGGGGAACTACGTCTTCCACGACGCCTCGCAGGTGTCGCTCGGCACCTGCTCTCTCGAGGACTGCGCGATGACAATCGAGGCGACCGTGGTCAGCGTCCCGGACTCGGCGCGCGCGGTGGTGGACGCGGGCTCGAAGACGCTCTCGACCGACACGCTCAGGCCAAAGAGCGGCGGCCACGGGCTCCTGCTCGGCCGCGCGAGCCGCCTCGCGCGCCTGTCGGAAGAACACGGCGTGATCGAAACCGCCCCCGGGGAGCGGTTCGCGGTCGGGCAACGCGTCACGATCGTTCCCAACCATGCGTGCGTCGTCTCGAACCTCCATGACCGGGTGTACGCGGTGCGCAACGGCGCCGTGGAAGAGGTGTGGCGGATCGCGGCCAGGGGCCGGGTCGAGTAGAAGACGGCGCGGGAGAAGCGGGTTCCCTCGCCTCCCGGCCCCCGCGTCCCGCCTCCCGCCGGCCGCGGCCGGCTGTAATATCTCCGCAAAACCGGGCTCCCCGGCGCTTTGTACACAAGGAGGGTGGGCGATGAGAAGGTTCCCCGCTGGACTCGGGCTCGCGTTGGTCCTGGCGTGCGGGTTTCTGGCGGCGCCTCCGTCGGCTCTCGCCGCGGAAGGAGACATGGTGATCTCCGGCCGCGTGACGAACCAGGAGGACGGGTCGGGCGTCGCCAACGCGACGGTCACGATCCCGGAGTTGAAGCTGACAGCGACCACGGACCGTGCGGGCCGCTACAGCCTCACGATTCCCGCCGGCGCGGCGACAGCCGGGCAGACGGTCGAGCTGCGGGTCCTCGGGCCCACTCTGCAGTCGAAGGTCGTGAAAGTTCCGATCTCGGCGGGAGGGATGAAGCAGGACTTCGCGGTCGCGCTCTCGTTTTCCCAGGAAATCACTGTCGGGTCCCGCGCGCAGGGAACGGCGGCGGAAAAGGCAGTGCCGGTCGACGTGATTTCGGCACAGCAGATCGAGACGGCCTCGGGAAGCGCCGAGACCGCGCAGATCATCGAGTCGATCGCTCCGTCTTTCAACTTCCCACGGCCGACCATCGCCGACGGAACAGATTCCGTACGGCCGGCGACGCTGCGAAGTCTCGGGCCTGACCAGATGCTGGTCTTAATCAACGGCAAGCGCCGCCACACGAGCGCGCTGGTCAACGTGAACACCAGCGTCGGGCGGGGATCCACGGGCGTCGACTTGAACGCGATCCCCTCGAGCGCCATCGAGAAAGTGGAAGTGCTTCGGGATGGGGCGGCGGCGCAGTATGGCTCCGACGCGATCGCGGGTGTCATCAACATCGTTTTGAAGTCGGGCATCACTCCTCTCGAGCTCGGATTCACCGGCGGCACGACCACGCACTCGGACGGCGAGGTCTATGACGGCACCGCCAACGCCGGCCTGAAGCTCGGCCGGGGAGGACTGAACTTCACGGGCGAGTACCGGAAGCGCAACCCCACGAACCGCGCGGGCAACGATCCGCGCGACCAGATCGTGAAGGGCGACGCGGGCAACAACCCGGTCAAGCAACCGAGCTACCACTACGGAGACGCGGAAGAACGGGACATCCTGGGCTTTGTCAACGGCTCGATTCCCGTCAATGACGACGGAACGACGAACTTCTACATCTTCGGCGGAGCGAGTCGGCGGGACGGGGTGCATGGCGGTAACTACCGGCGGGCGCTCCAGTCGCAGAACTGGCCGAGCATCTATCCGCTCGGCTTCCTGCCTTTGATCGAGCCCAAGATTGTCGACTACTCCGGCACGGTCGGAATGCGGGGAGTGGCGGCCGAGAAGTGGTTCTGGGACATCTCCGCCCAGTATGGCCACGACCGATTCGATTTCAACGTCACGCACAGCCTGAACACATCGCTCGGGCCGAACATCCCCCCGAACCAGACAAACTTCTACGCGGGGGCTCTCGAGTTCAACCAGTTCGTCACCAACCTGGACGTGACGCGGGAGCTCGAGGTCGGTCTCGCAGGACCCTTAAACGTCGCGGTGGGCGCCGAGTTCCGGCGGGAGAACTACCAGGAGCACGCCGGCGAGTTGAATTCCTACATCGCCGGTCCCTCCAAGGATCAGTTCGGGGGTACGGCGGGTGCCGGCTCGCAGGTCTTCCCCGGATTCCGCCCGTCCAACGAGGTCGACGACTCCCGCAGCAACTACGCGGCCTACGTCGATCTCGAGGCGAATGTCCTCTCTTTCGTGAGGCTCGGCCTCGCCGGCCGTTTCGAGCACTACACGGACTTCGGCAACACGAAGGACGCCAAACTGACCGCCCGGATCGAAGCCACCAAGCAGCTGGTCTTTCGCGGCGCCGCTTCGACCGGATTCCGCGCCCCCTCGCTCGGACAGTCCGATTTCTCGGCGATCAGCACGACTTTCCTCCTCAGGGACGGCGTGTTCGTTCCATTCGACGTGGGGCATTTCCGCGTAAACAGCCCGCTCGCCCGCTCGCTCGGCGCCACGGATCTGCGCCCCGAAGACTCCGTGAACTACAGCGCCGGGTTCGTTCTTTCGCCGACGAGCGCCTTCGACTTCACCGCCGACTATTTCCACATCAAGATCAAAAACCGGGTCATTCTCTCGGGCAACTTCACCGGCCCGAGTCTGACCCCCATCCTCGCCCCGTTCAATGCGACGGGCGCGCGATTCTTCACGAATGCCGCCGACACCTCGACCGAGGGACTGGAGCTCACCGCCAATGCGAAGGCGGACCTGCACAGCGCCGGCGTCCTCCGGTTTCAGGCGGCCTATGCGCACTCGCAGAACAAGATCACGAGGATCAGCGCGACGCCGCCGCAACTGGCCGGGTTCCAGGAAGTCCTCTTCGACCGGCGGGAACAGCGCATCCTGACCTGCGGGCAGCCCAAGGACAATCTACGGCTGACGACCGACTGGCGCAGCGGGGACTTCGGCGCCAACGTGCGCGCGAGCCGCTACGGCACTTACTGCGGCATCGACAGCGGGGCGCTGACCAGCGATCAGACCTTCGGCGCCCAGTGGGTCGTCGACCTGGAAGCGTCCTACCATATCGGGCGCGTGAATCTCGCCGTGGGGGCCCAGAACCTCTTCGACAGCTTCCCGGATAGCAACATCCCGGCGAATTTCAACTTCGGCATCTTCCCGTATCCGCGCAACGCGCCGAACGGTTTCAACGGCCGGTACGTGTACGTCCGCACGGGCTACGCCTTCTGATCCGACCCCGGCGGGGGGCCGCGCGGTCCCCCGCTTTCTCTTCCTCCCGTTCGCCGCGCGCATGAGCCGCACCCTCACGCTCCCCCTGTGGCTCGGTGTCATCGTCCTGGTCCTCGCGGCCTGGGCCGCGCTCGACCGGCTCCTCCTTCCGAGCGTGCGGTGGGTCCTCCGCCGGCGGGTCAACCGCGTGCTCGGAGAGATCAACACGCGCCTCAAGATCCAGATCCCGGCGTTCAAGCTCACGAAGCGCGCGGTGCTGATCGACCGGCTGCGGTTCGACCCCGAGGTGCAGGAAGCCGCGGCCGCATTTTCCCGCGCCGGCGAGATGCCGCGCGAAGTCGCGATGGAGCGCGTGAAAGTGTACGCGCGAGAGATCGTCCCGAGCTTCAACGCGTACGCCTACTTCCGCATCGGGTACTCGCTCGCCCGCAACGTCGCGCGGCTCCTCTATCGCGTCCGCCTCGGCTACTCCGACGAAGAAGGGCTCTCGCGCATTCCGCCCCGATCGACAGTCGTGTTCCTCATCAACCACCGAAGCAACATGGATTACATCCTCGTCGGCTACCTTGCGGCTGAAAAAGCGGCGCTCTCCTACGCCGTGGGGGAATGGGCGCGCATCTGGCCGCTCCAGCAACTGGTGCGCGCCATGGGGGCCTACTTCGTGCGCCGCAATTCGCGCGACGCGCTTTACCGTAAGGTTCTGGAGCGCTGGGTAGCGATGGCAACCGAGGCCGGCGTCACTCAGGCCGTCTTTCCGGAAGGCGGGCTCTCCAGAGACGGATGCCTGCGGCCGCCGAAAGTGGGGATCCTCGACTACATGGTCCGGTCGTTTGATCCGGAGGGCGAGCGCGACATCGTCTTTATCCCGGTCGGCATCAACTACGACCGCACCCTCGAGGACCGGACGCTCTTAGCCGACAGGGACCCGGCTGCTGCCCGCCCTGGCGCTCTCGCCGCCGCCTGGAAAACTCTCGCGTTCGTCGCTCACAACCTTTTCCTCGCGGCGGGCAGCCGCTGGCACCGCTTCGGCTACGCGTGCGTGAACTTCGGCGCGCCGGTCTCGCTGAAGGCGTACGCGTTGCGGCGCGGCCTCGATCCCCGACATCTGGGCCGCGACGAGCGGTTTGCGCGCGTGACCGAGCTCGCGGAGCACCTGATGGGCGCGATCGCCCGCGTCATTCCGGCCGTCCCCGTTTCCTTCGCGGCGCGGGCCTTCGTGTGCGACCCGAACCGCGCCTGGAGCGAGCTCGAGCTCAAGGCGGAAATCCTCTCGGAGATGCGGGAGCTCGAATCGGGCGGCGCGCACGTCTACGTCCCCCGGGGAGACCAGGACTACGCGATCGACGTGGGGCTCCGCATGCTGACTCTGCGCCATCTGGTCGTCGAAGCGGGCGGGCTCTTCACCCCGGTCGCCGCGGAGCTGCCCATTCTGCGGTACTACGCAAACAGCATCGCGCACCTCTTTCGGGATCGGGAGGCGGGAGGCCGCAGGCGGGAGGCGGGAAGCGGAGGGCCCAAAGGGTGACCGCTATCTTCTCCGACGCGCCGCGAAGAAGATTCCGACGAGGCTGATGAGGACCCACGAGCCTTCCATGAGCATGAGCCCCGGATCCCGCGCGCGCACCGCGAAAAAAGTCAGAATCGCTCCACCGGTCAGATTGAGCAGCAGGTAGGGATAGCCCCGCTGGTCGAGACGGCCCATCTGGTTCATCGCGTAGGCCACGAGAACGACGCCCGCGCCGAAGAGGGAGAGCGCCTGGGCCGGCATCGAGCGGATCTCAGGCGCGGCGGGGGTCCCGCTCGCTCACGAAGATGGAAAGAAACACGCTGACTAAGGAGACGACCACGGCGCCCCAGAACGCCGCCCAGAAATCGGAAACGTGGAACCCGAGCCCGAATCGCGCGGCCGCGGCGCTCGTCAGCCAGAGGATGAAGGCGTTTATCACGAAGGTGAAGAGGCCGAGGCTCAGAATCAGGAGGGGACAGGTGAGCATCGTCACGACCGGCCGAACCAGAGCGTTCAAGAGCCCGAACAGAAGCGCGACGCAGAGGAAGGTGATCGGATCGGACGTGGCGGAGATCCCCGGAACGACCTTCGTCGCGATCCAGAGCGCGGCCGCATTGATCAGCAGCCGGAGCAGGAACCTCATTTGCGCGCGACTATACCCCTGCGGTGGTGGCTCCGGGCGGGCCGCGGCTTGCGGTCGCTCCAGAGGATCGATCCGATGAGAGCGCATCCCCCTGCGGCGGCGGTCAGAAAGAAAAGAATCGCCAGACCCGGATAGCCGAAGATCCGAAAGCTCGTCGGGACCTGCATGAGCAGCGCGGCGCCGACGATCAGCGCCGCGAGCACCAGGCCCATGGCGATGCGGTTGGCGATCTTCTGAAGTCCGCCGATCAACTCGGCTTCGTCGATCGCGTCGACCTCGAGCTTCAGCTCGTTGTTCGCCACGAGGTCGAGCACCCGATTGACGCGCCCGGGGAGCTTCTCGGCAAACTCCTTTGCCTCGAGGAGCGCCGTCGCCAAATGGCCGGGCGAGGCGGATTTCAGCATGCGCTTGCGCAACAGCTCCGACGCGTGCCGCCGAACCGCCCCGTTCGGCTCGAACTCGGGGTCGAGCGTGCGGCCGATCTCGTCTAATTGCAGGAGCGCCTTCGAGAGAAGCGTCAGCTCGGTCGGTAGCTGCAGGCCCGTCTCACCCGACGCTCGCGCGAGCTCGAGAAGCGTGCGGCCGATCTGGAGGTCGCCGAGCGACGCGTGCTGGTAAGCGCCGACGAGGTCCGCGACGCGCCGCTCGAAAGTCGCGGGATCGAAGTCCTCGCGCTGGCGTCCAATCTCCGCGCCGATCTGCGCGGCGCGCTCAGCATCGCCCTCGGAGACCGCCAGCAGGAGCTTCAAAAGCGCCTCCTGCATTCCGGGAGCGATGCGGGCGACCATCCCCAGGTCGAGAAGGGCGATGCGGTGGTCCCGGGTCAGGAAGACGTTGCCCGGATGGGGATCGGCGTGAAAGAACCCGTCGATCAGGATCTGTTTGAGGTACGCGCGGAAGAGCTCGTCGGCGAGCCGCCCGCCGTCGAGCTCGAGGCGGACGACCGGCGCGAGATCGGTGATCTTGCACCCGTCGACGAACTCCATCGTCAGCAGCCTCGCGGTCGAATAGTCGGCGATCGGCTGCGGGACGAAGATCGACGGGAATTCCGCGAGATTCTCGCCCAGGCGCGCGAGGTTCCCCGCTTCCTGGCGGTAGTTGAGCTCCAACGCGAGCGACTTCTGAAACTCTTCGACGGTCTTTTCGAGCTCGAATCGGCCGAGCGTGTCCGAATGCCTGTCGAGGAATTTTGCCAGCTCCAGAAACGCCGACATGTCGTCGGCGATCCGCTCGCGGATCCCGGGCCGCTGCACTTTCACGGCGACGGCGCGGCCGTCCCGCAGTTTCGCGCGGTGAACCTGTCCGAGAGACGCGGCCGCGACCGGCGTCGCGTCGAATTCCGAGAAGGCCTTCGAGATGCGCACACCGAGCTCCTCCGACACGATGCGTTCGACGTCGCCGAACGAAAAAGGCTCCACCCGGTCCTGCAGCCGGGTCAGGGCCTGGATGTAGGCCGGCGGGAGAAAATCCGCGCGCGTCGAGAGAAGCTGCCCGAGCTTGATGTAGGCGGGCCCGAGCCGTTCGAGGTCGAGGGCGAGCTCATCGGCCAGCGGAGAGGGCTCGGGGCGCTCCTCGGGTGAGAGCTCGCCGTCGATTCCGAGGCCGCTCACGAGATCGGAGCGGCCGTACTTGACGAGAAGCCAGGCAAGGTCCTTGTATCGCTTCAGGTGCTTTCCGGCGAGCATCGTGGCCATGGTGTCTCTCCTGTGTGTGCGCCAGCCGAGCCGCTGCGGAGTCGAGCCGAGGCGTGTGATTGCAAACGGCGCGCCCTGGCGGGCTAACTCATGGGAGAAAATGAGCTTATGGGCGCCCGGCACGTCATCGTCCATCCGCGGAGCGGGTCGCGCCGTCGCCCCGGCGCCGCGGGCGCGCGCCCGATGCGAGCCGCGGCACATGTGTTCCCCGGAGAACCGCCGTGACGCGTCTGGCCGGCCGCCTGCTCCTCGCGATCGCGGCGGCCCATGCGGCGGTCGCGGCGTGGCTCGAACGCGGGGCGCTCCTCTCGATCGCCCGCGCCGGTTTTTTCGGCACGCTCCCGCTCCATTCCAACCGCCAACTTTGGTTCTGGTGCCTCGCGTTCTACGCTCCGCTCGCGCTCGTCGGCGCGATGCTCGCACGCGGCGAAACCCGTCTGGGGTCATCGTGGCTCGGCTGGTCCCTGGCCGCTCTCGGCGCGGCCGGCTGCATAGTGCTCCCTGTCTCCGGCTTCTGGCTCGTGTTTCTGCCCGCCGGGCTGCTCGTGGCTGAGGCCCGCCGGCGCCGGGACACGCACTCGACCGAATGGATCCGCGGAGAGTTTTCCATTTCGACCGACCCCAGGCGGATCGATCTCGCGGCGGCGCACGATTTCCTCGCGGGTTCCTACTGGGCCAGCGCGGTGCCCCGCGAGGTGGTGGCGCGCTCGATCGAGGGCTCGATCGCCTTCGGAGTGTTCCACGCGGGCAGGCAGATCGGCTTTGCGCGGGTCATCACGGACCGGGCGACCTACGCTTATCTCGCGGACGTCTACATCCTCGAGGAGTGGCGCGGACGCGGCCTCGCTCTCTGGCTCGTCCAAACCATCCGCGCGCACCCGGAACTTCAGAACCTCCGGCGATGGATGCTCGCGACTCGCGACGCGCACGCTCTCTATGCCAGAGCGGGCTTTCAGATGCTCGCCCAACCCGGGAGGTTCATGGAGATCGCGGATCCGGAGGTCTATCGTCGGAAGGAGTAGGCCGCTCTGCTAGGATCCTCGCGAAATATGACCGCCGTCCTCTGATCGAACTCGCGGGGGCGCGCGACGCGCCCCCGGGGAAAAATCTGCCGAGTCCCCTTGCTCCTCCGGGAGCCGCGCGGAAACTTCCGCGTGCCTGGCAACTCGATCGAAAGGACATCCCCTTGAAGGCTCCGTCTGACTGGTGGAACGGCTTCTTTTCCGGTCTCGTCGTGGATTTCTGGCGCACGGCCCTCCCTCCCGAAGTCACGGCGGCCGAGGCCGCTTTTCTGGAACGCCACCTGGCGGTCTCCGAAGGCGCCCGGCTCCTCGACGTTCCCTGCGGGCACGGGCGCCTCTCCGTCGAGCTCGCGGCGCGCGGCTACCGCTTGACCGGCGTCGATCTCTCCGCGGAGCTCTTAGACGCCGCTCGGGCCGATGCGGCCGCGCGAGGCGTCGACGTCGTCTGGCGGCAATCGGACATGCGCGACCTCTCTTTCCCGGAGAAGTTCAACGGCGTCTTCTGCGCCGGATCGAGCTTCGGTTACTTCGACGACGCGGGCGACGCCGATTTCCTGCGGGCGGTCGCCGGAGCTTTGAAGCCCGGGGCCCGATTCGTCCTCGACGCGTCGAAGCTGGCGGAGACGATCTTCCCGGCGTTTCGCGAGCGCCATAGCCTCGAGCGCGGCGGTCTCCTCTTCGAAGCGGAGAACCGGTATGACCCGGTGACGGGGCGATATGAGAACCGGTACACGCTGACGCGCGGACAGGAGGTCGAAACCAGGGTCGCCTCGCACCGCATTTACACGCTTTCCCAGGTGCTCGAGATGATGAGGGCGGCGGGGCTCTCCGTCGTCTCGGTCCACGGTGCCACGGACGGGCGGCCGTTCGCGCTCGGATCCCCGGGGTGTTTCGTAGTGGCGCAAAGGACGGCCGGGCCGAGAGAGCCCGCGGGATAGACACCGTCATTTTTCCGGGAGCGGCGACACGCCTCTACGCGGCTTCCCGGGCTTCTTTTGTCAGAATGCAGGCAGGCGTCGGCGAAATTCGAGGGCGACAGGAAAGGTTGTGGCGGACTCATGACACTCGACGCGGAGGGCCGCTGATGGCGCGCCCGGGCATTCTCGGCGGCGGGGTCTCGTCCCGCCTTTCGCGCGGGGAAACTCGCCGCGGAGGCGGGCGGCCGGGGCCTGACGACGGGAAGAAAAAGAAAAAGATCTCCGTCCGGGTCGTCCTGCGGGACGCGGGGGAGCTCGTCTCGGCGCGGAAAGGGCGGCTCGCGCTCGGCCTCGGCCTCCTGATCGTCAATCGCGTCGCGGGCCTCGTCCTTCCCGGAATGCCGCGGTACCTGCTCGACGAAGTCGTCGGGAAGGGCCGGCGGGACCTCCTGCCTCTTCTCGTCGGCGCCTCCGCCGCAGCGGCCCTCGTCCAGGGGGTCACGTCTTTCTCGATCTCGCAGGTCCTCGGCAAGGCGGCGCAGCGCTCGATC
>JBBQDF010000021.1:0-13609 GCA_038319475.1 Thermoanaerobaculia bacterium | reverse complement strand
GAGGTCGTGCTGCAGGGGATTCAACAGATCGCCCGGCGAGTTCTTGTCAACGTCGGGCTTGATGAACGAGGAGCGCGCCAAATGAAGGCTGCGCACGTATAAGGCGCGCCAGGCGAGCTCGCCCACCAAAGGCTTGAGCTGTTCCAGCAACCGGGTCAACGCTTTGACGGTTGCGTGCGCAATGGCTGGCGAGTCGGCGTCAACGCCGCACTCACCAAGCGCCTGCTTGATCATGTCGTCACGCATCAAGAGCCTTCCCAAACGAGCGACGGGGCGGACGCGTGGCCAAATGGCGTATGGCAGCTAACGAAACGGGCGACGCGCATGAAAGAGACGCGCGCGATGCGAAACGATAACACTTTCCGAACTGGACCTTCTGCCGGGCGCTCCGGAGCCGCCGCTCGCCGTTCAGCCGCGGCTCCCCTGCTAACAGGACAGAAAAACAGCCGTTCCGGCGTACGCGCACCTTCGGCGGCGGCTCGATGAGCACCCATCCGCGTATCCATCGCTGCGGGTTCGAACGCTGCGGGTGGCGCCGTGACCGCTTATCTGTCCTCGCTCGAGGATCTCGTCCCCACCCTACCCCGCGAAGCCCGCCGCGAGGCGTTGGGCGCCCGTCCTGGTTTAGCCGAGGATCGCCTCATCGGGCTTTCTGCGCTGGGCCTCAGCCGGACTTTTTAGACGGCCCGAACCTGCGGCTCCTCTTAGCCAAAGGTCGCAGGTTCAAATCCGATTTTGCCTGTCTGGAAATGACAACGCCCGGAGGGTGTCCGGGCGTTTAAGAGACTTGGTTGCGGGCCTTGGATTCTGAGAATCGGCGTGGCTTGACCACCACCGGGCAGGATTGGGCGCCGGCTGAGCCGGCGCCGCCTCCAGTTTGGCGAATCAACGGCTACGGCAAACCTAGGGTGGGGCGGGGTAGTCGGCGAGCTTCGCGATCTAGACGGCTCGAACCTGAGACTGCTTTTCAGCCAAAGGTCGTAGGTTCAAATCCATTCCTGCCGGTCCAGAATAACAAAGCCGCGAGGAAGCTCCCAGCGGTCCAGGTGTTTGGTTGCGGGGGTAGGATTTGAACCTACGACCTTTGGGTTATGAGCCCAACGAGCTACCAGGCTGCTCCACCCCGCGTCAGGGAGGCGAACCTTATCGAAGCGCCAGGGCGAGGTCAAGCGACCCGAAAAAAATGCGATCGAATCGGCGACCCCTTCCTGAAAAGACGACCCACCACGTCCAACCCGAATCACGAAACTCCACGGTACTCAATCGCTCTGCTGAAAGCGGCGCGGGTCTGTCCGGCGTCGAATCGAACCAAGACCCTCCAAAAGCAAGCCGTTCGCGCCCGGACTATCTCCGTAGTACCTCCGATCGAACCTGTCCCTTTCGGCTGGAAAGAGTCGAATTCGGGCAACTCTTCCCCGAAGTACGGTATTTGACGCTGCTGTACGCTAACGGACAAGTCGGGTGTAGACTCTCGACCAGCACCAAGATCTGGCATAACCCGGACGGCGCCCCCGCCCGGCCGAAAGCGGAGGATCTCTGCGCAACCATCGCCGCTCATCGACGACCGTTCTGGTCGAGGCGACCGTGAACTCCTGGAAGAGGCTCGAAACCCGAGGACGGCGTCACCGCGCCGGCGACAACCGATGATGCACGAATTTCTGACGACGCAACGGGCCGAACTGATCGAACGCTGCAGGAGGTCGGTCCTGCAAAGGCACTCCCCTCGCGTGACGGAAGCGGAGCTCGAGAAGGGAATCCCGCTTTTTCTGGATCAGCTCATCCTCACGCTTCAGAGCGAGCAGAGGGGGCAGCCCGTCCTAAGTCGCGCGGTGTCCAGGGCGGCGGGCGGTGAAGGCCTTGACCCTCTATCGGAGATCGGCGAAGGGGCTGCGATGCACGGCCGGGACCTGCTGCGCGACGGGTTCACGATCGAGCAGGTGGTTCACGATTATGGCGACCTGTGCCAGGCGATCACCGGACTCGCGTTCGAGACCAGGGCCCCGATGGAAATCGACGAGTTTCGAACTCTCAATCGTTGTCTCGACAACGCCATTGCGGCCGCGGTTACGGAATTCAACTTCGGTCGGGACTTGGACTCCCAGACGAAGCAGGCGCACCTTTTAAACGAGCGGCTCGGTTTCCTCGCGCACGAGATGCGCAATCTCTTGAATTCCGCCTCTCTCGCTGTCGCCGCCATCAAAGCGGGCCACGTCGGTCTGGGGGGCGCGACAGGTGCCGTCCTGGACCGCAGCCTGGTCGGGATGCGCCATCTCATTGAACAATCCCTGACCGAAGTGCGGACCACCGCCGGGATCCCCTCCAGACGCGAGCTGCTTTCTCTTTTCGATCTGGTCGACGAAGTGAAGCTGACCGCCTCTCTCGAAGCGCAGATGAAGGAGTGCGTGTTCACGGCATCCGCCGTCGATCCCCGACTCGCCGTCGAGGGCGATCGGGACATGCTTTTTTCGGCGGTCGAAAACCTGCTGCAGAACGCATTCAAGTTCACCCGCCCTCACACGGAAGTCACCCTGACCGCGCGCGCCGCCGGCGACCACATCCTGATCGAGGTCGCCGACCACTGCGGCGGGCTTCCGCCCGGCGACCCCGAAAAGATGTTCGCGCCTTTTACGCAGAGTGGGGCGGACAAGACGGGGCTCGGGCTCGGGCTGTCCATCTCGCGCGACAGCGTCCGCAGCAGCGGGGGGCTCCTCACCGTGCGCGACATCCCCGGGACCGGCTGCGTCTTCACGATCGAGCTGCCTCGCCGGTCACTGCCCGAACCGCAGCCGATCGCCGACCGCCGGGCTCGATAGCCGCCCTCGGCGCGCGCGGAGGAACGAGCCCGCCCATGGCGGAGCTCAGCCCTGACGGCGAAGGCGAAGGAGGCTCCGGGGAGTCCGGGTTCAGGGCTCCCGGGCAGGCGGCGATGGGGCGGCGGCAGACGGGGCGCGGGGGCGGCCGAACTCCGAGGGGCGGGGCTCCTTCCGGGGAGAGAGGGACCCCGCCGGGTACAGGAGGACGAGGTCCTCGGGGTGCACGAGGTGAAGCTCCTCTCGCGCGACCGTTTCGGCGGGCAACTGGTGTGTGGCGGCCGCGGCGATTTCCAGCCGCAGCTCGTCGTTTTCCCGGGCGCGCTCCGCGATCTGCGAGTCGAGCCGCTTGACGTCCTCGCGGGCGTTTTGGAGATCGAGCACCTTGTGGTCCCAGAGAAGGAGCATCCCGAGAACGACCGAGGAGCAGGCGAGCGACGCGAAGAACGTCAGGAACGGACGAGGCGCGCGCGGCGGAGGGGGGGTCTCTCTCATGCCGGGAACGCGGTTTTCCCGGCGAACACGCCGGCGGCGCCGAGCTCCTCTTCGATCACCAGAAGCCGGTTGTACTTGGCGAGGCGTTCACCGCGGCACGCGGAGCCCGTCTTGATCAGCCCGCTGTTGACCGCCACCGCGAGGTCGGCGATGGTGTCGTCGCATGTCTCGCCCGAGCGGTGCGAGACGATCGTGCGGTACGCGTTCGTCTGGGCGATGCGAACGGCCTCGAGCGTTTCGGTGACCGTCCCCACCTGATTCAACTTGACGAGCAGCGCGTTGGCGATGCCGTCCGCGATGCCCTTTGCGAGGATCGCCGGCGTCGTGACGAAGAGGTCGTCCCCGACGAGGAGCATCCGGCCGCCCAACTCGCGCGTGGCGAGGGCCCAGCCCTTCCGGTCTCCCTCCGCCAGACCGTCCTCAATCGAGGCGATCGGGTACCTGGCGGCGAGGTCGGCCCAGTAGGCGACCATCTCTTCGGGCGAGAACGTCTTCTTCTCGCCCGCGAGGACGTACTTCCCCTTCTCGAAGAACTCGGACGCGGCGGGATCGAGCGCGAGGACGACGTCCCGCCCGGGCCGGTACCCGGCCGATTCGATCGCCGACATGATGAGGTCGAGCGCCTCGCGCGAGGAGCCGATGTCCGGAGCGAAGCCGCCTTCATCGCCGACGGCCGTGGAAAGTCCCTTCTTCCTGAGCTTCGCTTTGAGGACGTGAAAAATCTCGACCCCGGCGCGGAGCGCCTCGCCGAACTTGTCGAAGCCGATCGGGCACACCATGAATTCCTGCGGGTCGAGCCGGTTGTCGGCGTGCACTCCCCCGTTGATCACGTTCATCATCGGCACGGGGAGCGTTCGCGCGCAAGCGCCGCCGAGGTAGCGGTACAGCGGAAGACCCGAGGCGTCCGCCGCCGCGCGCGCGACCGCCATCGAAACTCCCAGAATCGCGTTGGCTCCGAGCCGTCCCTTGTTCGGGGTGCCGTCGAGCTCCGTCAGGATCCGGTCGATCAGCACCTGGTCGCGGGCGTCCGTGCCCTGCACCTCGCCGGCGATTTCTCCGTTGACGTTCGCGACGGCCTTCAGCACCCCTTTCCCCGCGTAGCGCTTCGCGTCTCCGTCCCGGAGCTCGAGCGCCTCCCGTTCGCCGGTCGATGCGCCCGAGGGCACGCCCGCGCGCCCGGTTGCCCCTCCCGAGAGCAGCACCTCGACTTCGACCGTCGGGTTTCCCCGCGAGTCCAGGATCTCGCGCCCGAGCACCCCTTCGATCAGAAAGCTCAAAGCCGCATCACTCCCCACTCACGCTTTCAGGAGCTCCTGCGCGGCGTCCGCGAGCGCGGCGACTTCCTGCGCCGAGCTGGCTTCGACGTAGACCCGCGCCACAGGCTCCGTTCCTGACTCTCGAACCAGAATCCACGAACCATCCGCGAAAATCAACTTCATTCCGTCGAGGACGTTGACCGATGCCACGCGGATTCCGGCGAGGCTCTCGGGCGGCGCGGCGCGGCGGCGGGCGAGCGCCTGACGCGCCTCCGGAGAAAGAGGCAGATCGACCCGCCGGGAAATGAACGTTCCGATGTCTTTCGAGAGGTCTCGCGAGAGCTCGCCGATCGTCTTGCCGGTCGCTCCGAGCATCTCGGCGACTAAGAGATCCGCGAGAATGCCGTCCTTCTCGGGAACGTGCCCTTCCACGGTCAGCCCCGCGCTTTCCTCGCCTCCGAACAGGATCTCGCCCGCGATCAGCTTTTCGCCGATGTACTTGAACCCGACGGGAGTCTCGTAGAGGGGTACGCCGTATCTCGCGGCGATCGCGTCGAGAGCGTGGGTCGTCGCAACGCTGCGCGCGATGGCCCCGCGGCGGCCCTTCCTCCCGAGAAAATCGTTGGCGAGCAGGGCGAGGATGTCGTTTGGTTGAATGTAGGCGCCCGTCTCGTCGCAGATCCCGAACCGGTCCGCATCGCCGTCGCAGGAAAGTCCCAGGCGCGAGCCGTTCGCGACGACCGCCCGTCCGAGCTCGACCAACTCCCGCTCTCCGCACTGCGGTGACTGTCCGCCAAAGAGCGGGTCGGGTTTCGCATGAAGCCCCTCGACTTGCGCTCCGCAGCCGTTCAAGTAGCCGTCTAAAAATCCCGCCGACGTGCCGAACCGGAAATCGAGAGAGAAACGCGGGTTCCCGCGGGCGACGTCGTCGCCCCGCACTTTCGATTGGAGATCGGCCAGGTAGGGCGTCACCGGATCGAACTCCGCCACCGCGTCCGGGGCGGGAGGAGGCATTTCCGGAATCTCCGCCAGGAACGCTTCGATGCGGGAGGTGACTTCCGGAAGAGACGGCGCCCCGTCGGAAGTCGAGAACTTGATCCCGAGATACTGGGGCGGGTTGTGGCTCGCCGTGAAGTTCACGCCTCCCACAGCGCCCCGGCGCCGGATCTCGAACGCGAGCACCGGAGTCGGGACGGGGCGGCTCGACATCTCCGCCCGGAAACCGGCGGCCTGAAGGATGCGCGCGGCCTCCGCGGCGAAGCGGCCCGCCAGAAACCGGGTGTCGTAGCCGAGAAGCACGATCTCGCCCTTGCGGCCGTCCTCTTCCAGCGTCCGCGCGATCGCCGCGATGACCCGGCGCGCGTTGCCGAAGGTGAACTCCTCGGCGAGGACCGCGCGCCATCCGGAGGTTCCGAATCGAATCGACACCATCGTGCTCACCTCATGCGTCGCAGGGGTCGGTCGGGGTCGTGTCGGGAAGGAGACGGCCAGGGCCTGCGTTGCCGTGGCGGATGGACCCTCGAGCGGATTCTCGTCGAATTCTGTCGCGCGGCCGCGATGATGTCACTGCCCGCACAAACGGGGCAGAAGACACACCGGAGGCGGCCACCATTCAGACTCATCGGAGCGGCCAGGTCGCGGGCTTGCTCGCGGCCGCGACGACGGCCGCGCTGGCGCTCGCCTGCGCGGTTTCCGAGTCCGCGGGGTGGAGCCTGTCCGCATCGCGGCGGTCACTTGCCCTGCGCGCTCCGCGGCTCGACCGTCCCTTGACGGAAAAAACGCCCGATCCCTCCCGCCCCGGAGATCCGGTGAAAGCCGCGGTCCTCGACAGGATCAACACCGACCGTCTCCGGTTCGGAATCCCTCCCGTCGAATGGGACGACGCCGCGGCGCGCGTCTCCGACACCTTCTGCGCCCGCCAGATCGAGGAGAGAACCCGGGGGCATTTCCTGATGGACGGACTTCCGCCCTACGCACGGACCGCGTTTGCCGGCATCTTTGGTCTCCACTCGCAGAACTCCGTCTCCTGGCTGACTACGGCGCCGAAGTTTTCCGAATCGACGATGACGCTGGCTCTCTCCGGGCATGAGCAGATGATGGAGGAGAAGCCGCCCGCCGACGGCCATCGCGTCACGATTCTCGATCCGGAGGCCACGCACGTGGGGATCGGCTTCGCGATCGCGGGCGGCCGTTTTCAGATGTCGCAGGAATTTCTGATTCGCCGGATGGAGCGCGTCACCATAGCGGAGGCGGAGGCCGGCGGCGCCGCGGTGGTCATCCGCGGGAAGCCCGCCGCAAACTGGCGCCTGCGATTCGTGACGATCGCCCGCGAGGACCCACCGTTGCCGCTCACGCGCGAGGAGGCCTCCGGAAGAACCAGTTACTCCTATCCGAAGGCGAGCCTCGCTTATGTTCCGGAAGGCAACCGGGGAATGCAGGTCGTGGGCATGACGACCGAGGACAAGGTGCGAATCCTCCCGGGGCGCGAGTTCCTTTTCCCGTTCGCTCCTGACCGGCCTGGCCTCTACACCTTCGAGTTCTACGGAGCGCAGAGCGACAGCTCCCGCCCCAGACCCGGAGGCGGCGCGACGATCTGGGTGGAAAGGAGCGCGAACACCGCGCGGCTCCTGGCGGAAGGCCGCCATCCGATGCGGCCGTTCCGCCAGCTTCAAAGTCCGCCCGCTGAAGTTAGGAACAAGAACGGACGATGAGAGCCGGCTCCTTCGAGAGCCCCTTAAACTCCAGACCACCATGTTCACCATCCTGGTGATCTCGCCCGACTCCGACGACCTCGCCGCGATGCTCGAGAGCCACCCGTCGGTCGAGATCCTTCGCGCAAAGAACGCCGAAGAGGCTCTCGAAAAACTGGGCCGGAACAGACGGGTAGACGCGATCCTCCTGCTCTCCGGCCCCGAAAACGCGGCGATAGCGGGCGAGATCCGCGAGGACACCCCCGCCCCGCCCCCTTTCTTTACCGTCAAAGGAGGAGGCGAGACCGCCCCCCCCTCGAGCCGCCTCGAGGCAGCCTCCCCCGAAAAACTCCTGGAATCGCTGATCGAACGCCTGAGCAGCCCCGACACACCACCGGGTTCCTCTTAACCCGGCAAGGCGCTTCCGGCAAGCTGGTCGCTACGCTCGCCCCGAGAGGAGTCTCCTGACCGAAGGGAAGGAGGAGCCTCTCGGGGCGGGAGCCGGAGCGAACGGAGGGACGAGGCCAGCGGTCGAGCCCACAGGCGAGCCGCTGGCCGGTGCTCTTTCGCCGCGCACGGCGAAGAGCACGTCCCGCAGTGAGCGGAGGCGACGGAGGCGACGGAAGAGGTGGTAAGGTAAGGCTTTAGGAGTCCCCATGTCGGGTTGCGGCGGCTGCACCACGGGAAATTCTTATAATCCCGGAGGCCACTACGTCGGCATCCGGATCAACGAACACGAAGACGGCCGGGTGGTCTTCTGCGAGACCTCCGGGACGACCCTCCAGAAGGGCCAGCGGGTCATCGTCGAGGGCGACCAGGGGCTCGAATACGGCCAGGTTTCCACCCTCCACCCCTTAATCGTGAAGCAGTGTCAGCTCCGGGAGGCGCGCCGCCTCGTCCGCGTCGCAAACGACGCGGACCTGACGAACTACCAGGGCAAGGTGGACCGGGAGACGCGCTTTTACACCGATACCCGGGAACTCGCGTCCGAGAAGCGGCTACCCCTGAAGATCGTCCGGGCCGAGGAGAGCTTCGACGCCCGGAAGTACACGGTGTTCTACACATCTGAGACGCGCGTCGACCTCCGGAAACTCGTGGCGGACCTCGCCATCAAGTACCCGACCCGCATCGAGATGCGCCAGATCGGACCCCGCGACGAGACCAAGATGCGGGGCGGAATCGGGCCCTGCGGGATAACCCTCTGCTGCTCCACGTTTTTAAAGAGCTTCCACCCCGTCACGATCAAAATGGCCAAGAACCAGAACCTGTCGCTCAACCCTTCCAAAATCTCGGGGATGTGCGGACGGCTCATGTGTTGCCTGGCGTACGAAGATGAGGGAGGAAGGCCCGCCGCAGAGCCCGCGAGCGGGGCCCGGAAGCCGGAGAATATTTTCCCCGAGGCCGCCGTTTAGGGAGGGAACATCGTCCCACCTTTTCAGGAGGCTCGAAAGAGAATTGTGCCGAAAGGAATTCCCGCGGGGGGTGCCTCGGAGGAGGCTCCCGGAAACCGCAAGTTGATTCGACCCAATCTCTCCGAGCTCGCGGAGCGGTACCCGACCCGCACGTTCGCCCAGCGCAAGCAGACCCCCGCCGAGCAGACAAACGCCGAGAGTTATTACTACTTGAAGCAGATGGCCGCCAAGACCCCCATAGTGGTGGTCCTGACGGACGGCGAGCAGATCCACGGCTGGATCGAGTGGTACGACAAGCACTGCCTGAAAGTGAACCGGGAGCGCGGGCCGAACCTGCTCATCCCCAAGGCGTCGATCAAGTACCTCTTCAAGGAAAGCGAAGCGGAGGCGCCGAGAGGGAGCGGGAACCGGTAGCTGTCAGTCTTTCAGCTGTCAGCTCTCAGCGAGACGCCGTGAAATTTTCACGGGAGCGTTCGCACCCTTGTCGCACTGAAACCGCTGACTCCGCTGCGGGGGATTGGCGTGGAGAGCGGATCGCGGTCTGGCTGATAGCTGACAACTGACACCTCACAGCTACCGCGCTCCCCTCCCGCTCAACACCGCCGGGACTGTCTTCAGCAGGATCTTGAGGTCCAGCATCGGGGACCACGTGTCGATGTACTTCAGATCGAGCGCCATCCAGCGGTCGAAGTCCACTTCGTTCCTGCCCGAGACCTGCCAGAGGCACGTCAGGCCGGGGTTCATCGAGAGCCGCCGCCGCTGCCAGGGCTGATACTGCGAAACCTCTTCCGGAAGCGGCGGGCGCGGACCGACGAGGCTCATGTCTCCCCGGATGACGTTCCAGAGCTGAGGAAGCTCATCGATCGACAGACGCCGGAGGATCCGCCCGACGAAGGTCGAACGCGGGTCCTTCGACATCTTGAACACCGGCCCGGACATCTCGTTTAAGTGCGAGACCTCCGTCAGGCGCTGCTCGGCGCCGGCGTCCATCGTTCGGAATTTCAGGAGGGTGAAGTGCCGGCCATTTAATCCACAGCGCACCTGGCGGAAGAAGACCGGCCCGTGGGATGTCAGCTTGATCGCGAGCACGGCGAGTATCTGAATCGGAAGCGTCAGAAGAAAGAGGCAGAGCGAAACCGCGAGATCGAGCGCCCGCTTGACGACGAGCTGGGTCGGGTTCGATGGCGTCGTGGTGAAGGAGAGAAGCGGCACGCCGTCGAGCTCCTCGAGCACCGGACGCGCCAGGACGTGCGGGAAGATGTCGAGCGACACGTGGGCGCGGACCCCGTGGCGCTCGGCCACGAGAAGCGCCTCTTCGTACGCGCCGAGCTTCCCCTTCTCGATCACGAAGACGACTTCGTCGACGACCTCCCGCAGAAGAACGCTTTCGAGGTCCGTGATTTTTCCGGCGCAGGGCCAGCGGTTGGCGCGCCGGATCTCGCCGCCGTTGTCGTCGTCCAGGTACCCCATAACGCGGAAGCCCCAGTGCGGGTGCGCTTCCAGGAAGTCGGCGAGCTGCGCCGCCTTCTGTCCCGTCCCGACGAGAAGCACGGTCCGGAAGTTGAACCCCCGCGCGCGCACCCAGCGGGAGAGCAGGCGCAGCGCCACTTTTTCGGTGGCGAGGAAGCCGAAGTTGACCGCCGCGAAAACCACGAGCAGCCAGCGGCTCACGAACTCGAGGCGCAGGCCGTACACGATCAGAGCGAGCATCGCGGTGCCGCCGATAGCCACCTTCGTCGCCGCCCAGATTTCTTCGCCGAGCGGCAGGGTCCGGTGGCTGCGGTAGAAGCCCGCTACGAAGAGCATCACCGCCCAGAACGGCAGGATCAGCATGAGGAGGGAGAGGTAACGATCGAACGGGTGGAGGGGCCGGGGAAAAAGAGAGGGTGAGAGGGAGGTCAGCACGACGTGCCGGATCACGTAGGCGACCGGAAGCGACAGGGCGGTCAATGCCAGGTCGCCCGCCAGAACACCGAGCGCGATCGCGCGGGCCTTCTGTTTCAGCATCGAATCGCCCCTGTCCGGCCCCCCGGCCGGCGGAAGGCCCTGATGCTATGAATTGAGGGTCCGTCCTTCGAGAACGGCTTCGTAACGGCTGGCGACATCCTCCCAACGATACCGTTCTTCGGTCCGGTTTCTCGCCCGCTCTTTCCATACGGAGAAACCGGGCGGATCATCCAGCACGCGGGTCAGGAGATCCGTCAGGGTTTCCGGCCGCCGGACATCGAACGACAGGGCCGCGCCGGCGGCGACTTCCTCGTTTTCGGGCGACTGGTGGTAGCACACCACCCGCCCGTACCCGAGCGCCTCGACCAGCGCCGGATGCGTCCCCCCGACCTCGGTCGCCTGGATGTAAACGGCCGCGCGCGCGAGCAGCTCCCGGTAGCCTTCGCCGTAGATCCCGCCCGGAAAGAGGACGCGCGCATCGGCGGCGGCGCGCACCCGCTCGATGTAGGCCCTCGCATACGGCGCATCGCCGACCACGACCAGCGGCAACGTCCCCGGGACCTTCCGGTACGCCTCGACGACCGCGAGCGCATTGTTCTCGGGCTCGAGCCGGGACACGTAGAGGACGTATCCCTCCGGGGAAAGCCCGAGCTTCTCGAGCGCGGTGAATCCCGAGGGCGCCGGGAGATCGCCGCCGTACGGGATGAAGACGGTAGGCAGGCCGAAGCGTTCCCGGTAGTAGTCCTGGATCACGCGCGCATCCGTGACGACCGAGTCGGGGACGATCGCCGACAGCCGCTCGGACACGCGGTACGCCACGCGTCCGGCGAGGCTCCATTTCCGGCGGTTGCGTTCCAGGCCGTCCACGTTCAAGACGACGCGCGTTTTCCCGGAAAGCCGGGGAACGAAGGAAGAGGCCGCGTTGATCGCGTTGCAGATGAGCACCGCGTCGTAACGCTCGAGCGCGGCGTCGACCGCCGACAGAGCCCCGTGGACCACCGTGTCCAGGTACTTCGTCGGGATCGTCGGCAGCACGCGCACCCGGGCGCCGCGCCAGGTCTCGACTCCCGGAGCGGCGTAGCGCGTGCGCGTGTACACCGTGACGTGGTGCCCGCGGGCGGCCAGACGCGCGGAAAGCTCTTCGGCGAGCGTTTCGAATCCTCCGTAGCGGGCCGGTATCCCGCGGGTGCCGAGGATCGCGAGGCGCATGCGCCGAAGCTATCAGTTGTCCGGGTATCAGCTCGCGGGAGTCGTTCCCGCCGCGGATTCCCGAAGGTTCCGGATCTCGCGGCGCTTCGACCAGAGGCGCCCGCGGTTTTTCCAGAGCCACGAAAAAGCCGGAAGCGACGTGCGCTCGATCGTGAGGCACGCCCCGACGACGAGCAGGTCGCGCGCAAGAGTGGGAAGGAGGGTTCGCGCGGCCTCGGCCCCCGACTGATTATTGATGCGCAGCAGGAAGCGGTTCTTGACCGAGTGGAAGTTGATGGCGGCGCTCATCTGCCCCCGCCGCTCCGGAAGGTTGCGCCGGCGGTGATAGGCCACGGCGGCGGGGACGTAGAGACACTTCCATCCCAGGTTGGACAGCCGCCACGCGAGGTCCGCGTCTTCGCGATACAGAAAGAAATCCGCGTCGAAACAGCCGGTAGAAATCCGCGCGCCCGCGAGCGCTTGTCGCCGGTACATCGCGGCGGCGCCGCTCGCGCCGGCGATCTCCTCCTCCCGTTCGTAGCGGCCCGCCGCCGGCTCTCCGGCGCCCCGGTCGAAGTGACGGCCGGCGGCGGTAAAGAGAATTCCGGTCGAATCGAGCGTGCCGGTCGGGAGAAGCCCCGGACCCTCCGCGCGCAGCAGCCGGCCGGAGGCGGAGCCGCCGTCCGGTCGCCCGTCCAGCCGCGCCGCGAGCCGTGCCGCGAAGTCCGGCTCCAGGCGGCAGTCCGGGTTGAGCACGAGCACGTATCGGCTGTCGGTGGCGTCGATTCCGGCGTTCATGGCGGCCGCAAACCCCACGTTTTCGCGCATCGCGACCACGCGCACGCCCAGGCGCGCCGCCTCCTCCCGGGAAGCGTCGGCGGAGGCGTTGTCGATGAGAAGCACCTCTATCTCAACCCCGCGCTGCGCCAGCGCCGCGGAGAGCGAGATCGGCAGGTCCGCCGCGTCGTTGTACGACACGACGAGGATCGCGACGTCGTTCAACTGTCGGCCCGCGGGAAACCCAGGGCGAGCCGCAGAACGGCCACGTACGCGCGCGCCGCTTGCATCCTCGGGCGCGGAACCCGGCGGCGCAGCGGGAGCGCCGCCAGCCGCAGGACCATCCCGCCGGCGAGCAGGGCGCGATAGGCGGCGCGGGCTGGACGCGAATAGTGCTTGCGCCGGTAGCGAAGAGCGTTGCGGTACAGGATCGGGAGGAAGCGGTCGTAGCCCAGGCGGAGGGAGGAGACTCCCCCGGCGTGGCGAAACCGCGCCTCGGGCCAGTACAGGATCGGGCCTTCCGCCGCGAGGCGCGCGCAGAGGTCGACGTCCTCGAACCACGCGGGCACGAAGGATTCGTCGAATCCGCCGACGGACACGAACGCGGTCCGCCGCACCGCGAGCGCCGCGGCGGCGGCCTGCTCGACGGCGAAGGGGCGGTCCCGGTCCACGTCGGCGTATCGGGCGGCGCGCCGCCGCTTCCCATCCGGCCGCAGGTGCTCGCCGAGGAGAAGCTCGCGCGCGTCAGAGGAGAGCCGCGGCAACCGGCGCAGCTGAAACGTGAACTGGTCTTCCCGGCCCGGCGGAGCGAGCGCGCGCCGCCCCGGTGGGGGCTCGGCCGGAGTGTCATCCAGCAGTCGGGGCGCCAGGGCGGCTGCCTGCGGGTTCTCCTCGAAGCCTCGCGCGATCGCGGCGAAAGGATCCGCTTCCCCGCGCGTGTCGGGATTCAAGAAAAGGAGGACGTCCGCGTCGCCCGCGGCCGCGGCGCCCTGGTTCGCGGCGGGCCCGAGTCCCCGGTTTTCGGCGTTGACGAG
>JBBQDF010000020.1:0-13634 GCA_038319475.1 Thermoanaerobaculia bacterium | reverse complement strand
TTCGTGTGGCTCTGTGACCGCATCGAGGAGGAGGCGCTGCCCGCCCCGTCCGGCCTGTTCCTCGTGCTCGTCGACGCTTTGCGCCAGGACGAGTTTTCCGGGCTGCGTTCCCGCCTGAAGGAGTTTTTCGAGCCGGGGGGCCTCGCTGTCCGCCTCGTTCGCGGCGCCGGCGAAGCCGATGCGCGCGATTTCCTGGCCGCGTTGACGCGCGCGAGCGGGCTCGAGGAGCACCGCCGCTCCGTCGTGCGGGAGGCGCTCCTGATGGCGTTTCCGGAGCTCCGCGCTCCCGCGGTCGACTACCTCTACGGCACTGCCGAATCGATCGAGGCGCGCCGCAAGGAGCTCATCCACCTGAAACAGGTGGAGCTGCCGGCCAACGCCGAGGCGATGAAGACGGCGAAGGAGCACGGGGATCTGCGCGAAAACTTCGAGTACCAGTCAGCGCGGCAGAAACATGAATACCTCTCTGCCCGGATCAACGCCCTGTCCGACGAGCTTTCCCGGACGCGCGCGCTCGACCCGACCCGCATCGATGTCTCCGAGGTCCGCGTCGGGACCCGTGTACGCCTGCGGGAGCTCGAAGGCGGAAACGAGCGGGTGGCGGTGATCCTCGGGCCGTGGGACTCCAGGCCGGAAGAGAACGTGTACTCGTACGAGTCGGAGTTCGCTCAGGGCCTGCTCGGGCGCCGGCCGGGAGAGCGCGTGGGGCTCTCGGGCACTCCGGCGGAGATCGTTTCCATCGAGCCCTGGACGACGTAGAGTCGCGGGGGGTCGTGAGCGGTGACGGTCAGCCGGTCTCGACGCCTCGCCAGCGAAAACCCGCTCGGGCGCCGGAGGACCTTTCGGCCAGAGCCGTCCCCGGAGGGTGCGGCATGTGGCCGTATTCTAGAGGCCGCGTGACCAGGAGAGGCCGGCAATCCGTGATGGCGGCGGTCGCCGTGGTGGCGTGGCTTCTTCCCTCTGGTTCGACCGCCGGGGAGCCCGCCGCGGCTTCTGACTCTCCGGGCATTCAGGACAACAGCTTCCTCGTCGAAGAGGCGTACAACCAGGAACGAGGCGTCGTCCAGCACATCCAGCAATTCGAGCGTCTGCGGAGCGGCGAGTGGACGTATGCCTTCACGCAGGAATGGCCCGTTGCCGGCGAGACGCACCAGCTGAGCTTCACGGCGCCCTTTGCTCGCGCGCAGTCGCAGTCCGGCTGGAAAGAGGGGATCGGAGACGTGGCGCTCCATTACCGCTACCAGCTCGCGGGCGACGGCGAGTCGCGCATCGCGGTCGCGCCGCGGCTCACCCTTCTCCTGCCGACGGGAAACGAACGAAAGGCACTGGGCGCCGGTGGGACGGGCGTTCAGGTGTCGCTTCCCGTCAGCACGGTCCTGCTCCCGCGGCTCGTCGCACATTGGAACGCGGGGCTCACCTGGGTGCGCTCCGCTCGAAACGAGGCGGGAGACCGCGCGCCGACGAGAGGCTGGAACCTCGGACAGAGTTTTGTCTGGTTGATGCGGCCGAACGTGAACTTACTGGTGGAAACCGTCTGGACAACCACCGAGACCGTCGTGTCACCCGGACGCACGTCCCGTTCCCGAAGCTTTCTTTTGAGCCCGGGCGTGCGCTGGGCGTGGAATCGACCCGGAGGTCTTCAGATCGTACCCGGCGTCGCCGTCCCGCTCGGGATCGGGCCAAGCCGCGGGGAACGGTCGATACTTCTCTACCTGTCCTTCGAGCACCCTTTTCAAACTCGCTGACCGGAACGACCGGGAGACGGAAATCTCACATCTCCTGAGTCTTGAACGCGGCCGCAAAGTCGGTGGCGAATTCTTCGAAGGAGACCGGCGGCTTTCCGGTGATGTGCTCGATGTCCGGGCTCACGCCTGCCCCTTTGCCCGCGACGTAGTAGTGCATGAGGTCGGTGTACGCGTCCGCGACCGGAGCGGGCGTGCCGGCATCGATCAGCGCCTTGCGGAAGTCGGCATCGGGTATGTCCACGTATCGGACCGGCTTGCCGACCGCGGCCGAGAGCTTCTCCGCGATCTCGCCATTGGAAAGACTCTCGGGGCCGGACAGCGCGTAGGCCTGCCCCTCGTGCCCGCTCGCCGTCAGGACTCGCGCCGCCACGCGACCGACATCGCGGGCGTCGACCACGCTGTAGCGCGAATCGCCGGCCGGCAGATAAAACGCTCCCTGTTCGCGGATCGACTGGGCCGATGTCAGGTAGTTCTGCATGAACCCGTTGGGGCGCAGGAATGTCCAGGCCATTCCGGAGGCCTCGATCTTTTTTTCGATCGGGCGGTGCGCGCGGGCAAACGCGAAGTCCTCGCCCTCGGCTCCCCAGACGGAGAGTTTCACGATGTGCCGGACGCCGGCCGCCCTCGCGGCGTCGACCGCGGCCGCCTCCCGTTCCGTCCCCCCCGGGGTCAGCAGAAAGAGCTTTTCCACTCCGACGAGCGCCTGCTCGAACGTCTCGGGGTTGTCGAAATCGAACGCGACCGATTCCATCCCGAGCGTGCCTCCGTGGCGGACCGCCGCTCGAAACGGCACCTTCTGAATCTCGAGCTCTTTCACCAGCGCCGACCCGACCTTGCCGGTCGCCCCGGTCACGAGGATCATCGCGAACTCCTTTGCCGCGCGGAAAACTCTTCCGCCGACGCGACACATTACAACCGAGGTCGAGCGTCGAGCGTTCAGCGTTGAGTGGAGCGTCCGCAGGTCAGAGCCCGCAGGGCGACGACCGTTCGAGTTCCGATTCCGCGCCTCCCGCCTCCGGAGCGCCTGCGTGCTATACAGATCGTGGTGCGCAGCGCAGGCATCGGCTTTCCGGACCGCCTCGGCCCGGCCATCTTTGGAGGCCGACCCTCCCCCGGCAGCCGATGAACCCCGTTCTTGCCGACTACGAGCGCCAGTTCACGGCGGCCCGCGACCGGATCGGTCGGCTGGTCGGCGGCCTCGAGGAAGAAGATCTGCAATGGCGGCCCGCGCCGGAGCGGTGGTCGATCGTCGAATGCCTCGAGCACTTAAACTCCGGCTGGATGGTCCTTCCGAAGCTCGATCGAAAGATCTCGGAGGCGCGGAACAGGAACCTCGTCGGCGAAGGCCCCTATCGTCAGCCCCTTCTCGGGTGGCTGTACATCCGAATGGTGGAGCCGCCGGCGCGCATCAAGGTGAAGGCGCCCCTCCAGTTCCGCCCCCGCCTGGACCCTCCCTCGGTGGAAGTCGTGCCCCGGATCCTGCAGCTGCAGGAGGAGCTCGCCCTGCGGGTGAGATCGTGCGACGGGCTGGATGTGGGCGCGGTTCGCATGAGCTCCCCCATCAGCCGCCGCTTCAAGATGACTCTCGGCCAGTGGTTCGCTTTTCTCGCGGCGCACGAGCGGCGCCATCTGTGGCAGGCCGAGAACGTGAAGCGGGAGAACCTGGCGATCGAGAGCTGACGTGCTGCCCGGCGGCGGCGCCGGGCCGGGGCCCGTTCTGTATGCTTCGGGGATGAAGAATCCCGGCCGGGATCTCGCGCTGCTGCTCTTCCTGTCCGTTCTGTCCGCCTGCGCGCCCGCCGCGCCGCCGCGAACGTTGCCCTCGGGCCCTCCCGTCGAAAAGGGCTCCTTCCGGACACCGGACCTGATTGAGCTCGTCCGATTGGATCCGACCGTCCACCTCGACATCCGGTACGCCACCCCGAACAACTTCACCGGGCGCGCGGTGTACCGGCAAGCGCGCGCCTTTCTGCAGCGGCCCGCGGCCGAGGCGATGCTGCGCGCGCATCGCGCCTTGGCCGCGAGCGGCTACGGCATCGTCGTCTTCGACGGCTATCGGCCCTGGTCAGTGACGAAACTCTTCTGGGAAGTCGTGACGCCCTCCGACCGCGCGCGCGGTTTCGTCGCAAACCCCGCCAAAGGCTCGAAGCACAACCGCGGCTGCGCGGTCGATCTGTCGCTGTACGGGCTTTCGACGGGCGTCGAGGCCGCGATGCCGAGCGCGTACGACGAATTTTCCGACCGCGCCGGCCCCGACTACGCGGGCGGACCCCCGGAGCTTCGAGCGCGCCGGGACCTGCTCCGGCGGACGATGGAGGCGGAAGGGTTCGAAGTCGACCCCGGGGAATGGTGGCACTACAACTACCGGACGTGGCGCGAGTATCCGATCCTGGACGTCCCGTTCGAAGCCATCCCCGCAGACGCGCCTCGCGCGGCAGATCGGAGCCGATGGCGCCGAGCGTCCTGACTCTGCCGGGCTTGCATGGCTCGGGCCCCAGTCACTGGCAGACCCTGTGGGAGCGGCGCCGCGAAAACATCGTCCGCGTGAAGCAGCGCGACTGGGCCCGGCCTGAGTGCGAGGCGTGGGTGGCGGCTCTCGAAAATGCCATTGCCGGCTGCGCGGAACCGCCGGTCCTCGCCGCCCATTCGCTCGGGTGCATTACCGCGGTGCTCTGGGCGGCATCGGGGGCCGGAGCCGTTGCCGGCGCCCTACTCGTCTGCCCGAGCGACACGGAACGGGAGGACGCTCCGGCGGAGCTTGCCGGTTTCCGCCCGATTCCGATGAAACGCCTCCCGTTTCCGAGCATCCTCGTCGCTTCCTCCACTGACCCGTACCTCTCCGTCGAGCGCAGCTTCGGGTTCGCGCGAGCGTGGGGGAGCCGCCGTGTCGAGATAGGTCCCGCGGGGCACATCAACGCCGCGTCGGGTTTCGGTCCCTGGCCCGCGGGCGAAGCGCTTCTCGACGAGCTCCTTTAACCAAGACCCGAGCGCTCGACTACCTCGACCTGTCGGAGCGGCCACCCGTAGCCTTGCCCGGCGCGGAATTGTTGCCGGGCGGACTCTTCCCGACACCCGTCTCGCCGCCGGCGCCGGGTTCGGGAGCCCCGGCCTGTCCGGGGGCGCCTTTCTTTCCGGGCTGGCGGTCGATCTGCTCCATTTCCTCGGGGGTCGAGGCGCCCCCGGCGCCTCCGGGTTTCTGTTTCTGCATGTCGTCTTCCGTCGCAAGGTCCACGCCACGAACGCGCTTGACGCTAAGATGCCCGGTTCCATGAGTACGCCCGCGCCCGACGCCGGAACGATGCAGGCCAGGACGGAGAACCTCCGGGAGGCCCTCTCGCAGCGCATCCTCGTCCTCGATGGCGCGACCGGGACGTGGTTTCAGTCGCAGAACCTGACGGCGGCCGACTTCGGCGGAGACGACCTCGAAGGCTGCAATGAGAACCTCGTACTCACCCGGCCGGACGTCGTTCGCGCCCTCCACGCGGCCTATTTCGAGGCAGGCGCCGACATCGTCGAGACCGACACATTCGGCGCCACGCCCCTGGTGCTGGCGGAGTACGGACTGGAAGAGAAGGCCTTCGAGATCAACCGCCGCGCCGCCGAGCTCGCCCGCGAGGTGGCCGCCGGATTCTCGACACCGGAGCGAACGCGCTTCGTCGCGGGCTCGATGGGTCCTACAACGCGTTCCGTCACCGTGACCGGCGGCGTCACGTTCGAAGAACTCATCGGGCATTACCGCGTCCAGGCGGCGGGACTGCTCGGGGGGGGCGCGGACGTCCTGCTCGTCGAGACGACACAGGACACGCGCAACATGAAAGCCGCTTTCATCGGCATTCAGGAGGCGTTCTCAGAAACCGGGTGGAGCATCCCCATCATGGCGTCCGTCACGATCGAGCCGATGGGCACGATGCTCGCCGGTCAGTCGATCGAAGCCCTCTACGCGTCGGTGATGAACGCGCCCCTTCTTTCGATCGGTTTGAACTGCGCCACCGGGCCCGAATTCATGACCGACCACTTGCGCACCCTGTCCGGGATCGCGCAGAACTATGTTTCCTGCTACCCGAACGCGGGGCTTCCCGACGTGGACGGGAACTACTCGGAGTCCCCGAAACTGCTCGCGGAGCGGCTCTCCCGATTCGTCGATGAGGGCTGGGTGAACGTCATCGGGGGTTGCTGCGGGACGACCCCGGAGCACATCCGGCTGCTCGTCGAGGTGGCGCGGGGAAAAAAGCCACGGCGCATTCCTCACGTTTCCAAGACGCTCGTCTCCGGGATCGAGGCGTTCGAGATCGACGTCGACAACCGGCCGGTGCTCGTCGGCGAGCGAACGAATGTCCTCGGCAGCCGGAAGTTCAAACGGCTCATCGCCGAGGGCAAGTTCGAAGCGGCGGCGGAAATCGCGCGCGCGCAGGTCAAGAATGGCGCGCAGGTCATCGATGTCTGCCTGCAGGACCCGGACCGGGACGAAGCCTCGGACGTGAACGCGTTCCTGGAGCGGGCGACGAAGATGGTCAAGGTTCCGCTGATGATCGACTCGACGGACGCGAAAGTGCTGGAGCTGGGGCTCAAGTGGAGCCAGGGCAAGTCAATCCTGAACTCGATCAACCTAGAGGATGGCGAGGAGCGGTTCCGGTCCGTCGTGCCGATGGCGCAGAAGTACGGCGCGGCCTTCGTCGTCGGCACCATCGACGAGGACCCGGAGCACGGGATGGGCGTCACGCGGGTGAGGAAGCTCGAGATCGCACGGCGCAGCTTCACCCTGCTGACGGAGAAGTACGGCGTCCCGGCGACCGACATCTTCTTCGACCCCCTGGTCTTTCCGTGTGGAACTGGCGACGAGAAGTACGTCGGGAGCGCGGTCGAGACGATCGAAGGGATCCGCCTCATCAAGGCGGAATTCCCCGAGACGAAGACGATCCTTGGGATCTCCAACGTCTCCTTCGGACTGCCCGAGGGAGGGCGCGAGGTCTTGAACTCCGTGTTTCTCTACCACTGCGTGAAAGCCGGGCTCGATCTCGCGATCGTCAACAGCGAGCGGATCATGCGGTACCCCTCGATCCCCGACGAGGAGAAGACTCTTGCCGAGGACCTTCTCTTCTCGCGCGGGGAAGACCCCGTCGCGGCCTTCGCGGCGCACTTCAAGGCGAAGGGCTCGACGCCCCGCACCGCCGCCCGTGCCGGCACGCCGCTCGAACGGCTGCCGCGCTACATCCTGGAGGGCTCCAAGGAAGGCCTGGTCGAGGACCTCGAGGCGGTCCGAACGGGCGGTATGTCCGCGCTCGACATCATCAACGGACCCCTGATGGACGGGATGCGGGAGGTCGGCCGCCTCTTCAACGCGAACGAGCTCATCGTGGCCGAAGTGCTCCAGTCGGCGGAGTCGATGAAGGCGTCGGTCAACCATCTCGAGCAGTTCATGGAGAAGGCGACGGACTCGCGCAAGGGGAAGATCCTGCTCGCGACGGTCAAGGGCGACGTTCACGACATCGGGAAGAACCTGGTCGAAATCATCCTGTCGAACAACGGGTATGAAGTCGTGAACCTCGGAATCAAGGTGCCGCCGGAGCGGCTCGTCGCCGCGTTCGAAGAGCATCGCCCCGACCTCATCGGCCTCTCCGGGCTTCTCGTCAAGAGCGCGCAGCAGATGGTCACGACGGCGCAGGACCTGACCGCGCGCGGTGTGACCGTCCCGGTGCTCGTCGGCGGGGCCGCGCTTTCGCAGAAGTTCACGGACCAGCGGATTGCGCCCGCATACGGCGGGCTCGTGGTGTACGCGGTCGACGCGATGCGGGGTCTGGCGCTCGCCGATCGCATCCTCGCCGGAGAGGACGAGCGGCAGGCGCTCGCGGCCGAGGCCCGGGCGCGCGTCGCCGCGGGTGTCGTCGCGACAGAAGTCCCGGCGGAGAGCCCCCTCTCGGCGCCGGCCGTGCGAAGCCCCGAAATCGAGGTGGTCGAGGCGCTCCCCGCGCCGGATCACGATCTGCACGTCCTCTCGGATCTCGATCCCGGGGCGATGTACGAGTTCGTCAATCCGCACATGCTCTATGCGAAGCACCTCGGCCTGCGGGGCAGCTACCGGAAGTTGAAAGAGGCCGGCGACCCGAGGCTCGCGGAGCTCGAAGAGGTCATCGGCCGCGTGCGACGCGCGGGCTGGGTCCATGCGCGCGCCGTGTACCGGTTCTTCGACGCCGAGTCGGACGGGAATACCGTGCGGCTCTCGATTGACGGGCGCGAGGAGGCGGTGCTCCATTTTCCCCGCCAGGTCGCCGGCGAACGCCTGTCTCTGGCGGACTTCGTGCGCCCCGCATCCGCCGGCGGGCAGCCGCCGGACAGCGTGGCGCTCCTGATCACGACCGCGGGCGAAGGGATCCGCGCCCGCGCCGAGGACCTGAAGACCCGGGGCGAATACCTTCTCTGCCACTCGCTTCAGGCACTGGCCGTCGAGACGGCGGAAGCGGCGGCGGAGTGGGTGCACGGGCAGATCCGCGCGCGCTGGGGGTTCACAGACGACGCCTCCGTCACGATGACGGACCGTTTCCAGGCGCGCTATCGCGGTAAGCGCTACAGCCCGGGGTACCCGGCGTGGCCGGAGTTGAACGACCAGACGACGGTCTTCCGTCTCCTACCCGGCGAAAAGATCGGCGTCGAGCTGACGGACGGCTCGATGATGGACCCGGAGGCTTCCGTCTCCGCCCTCGTCCTCCACCACCCGCAGGCGCGCTACTTCGGCGTTTGAACGCGAGGGGAACTCCCGGCCCGACAGGGTTGCCGCAGACGGCGCGATGAAGTCCAAACCGCCGCCCGACGCGGGGATCTCGCGCGAGGGCGTCGCCAGGGGGCGCGCCGCGCGGGGGGCCCTGCTTCTCGCGGCCTCGTTTTTCCTGCCGTTTCTGTTGTTTCTCGCGGGTCCCGACGCGGGCAGCGGCGACACCGAGCCCGCGGAGCTTCTTCCGATCTCCATTCTGGAAGATCACCGCCTCAATTTCGATCGCTTCTACGGCGGCCGACACGACCTGCCCTATCCCTACCGCCGGGTGCGGGGCCATGTGGTCTCCGCGTACCCGATCATGGCCGGGCTCGCGAACCTGCCGGTGTACGCGGCGGCCCGGGTCGCCGGCGCTGACCTCTACGGGGCGCGTTCTCGTCTCTCGCATGTGACGGCGGCGCTTCTGGCGGCCGGGTCCGTCCTCTTCTTTTTCCTCGCGGTCAGAAACGTCCTTGTCTCGCGCCGCGCCGCTTTGCTTTCGACTTGCGTGTACGCGTTCGGCACGGAGCTCTGGAGCGTGGCGAGTCGTGGGGCGTGGCAACATGCGCCTTCGCTTTTTTTTCTCTGCGTATCCCTGTGGCTTCTCCTCTCCGGCGCCCGCGACCAGGCCCCCTCCGGGGAAGACTCCGCCGCGCGGCGGCCAGGTCCGGGGCGGCTGGCCCTCTCCGGCGGGACCCTCGCGCTCGCCGTGGTGAGCCGGCCGACGAACGTCCTGATCGCGCTCGCGGCGGCCGGTTTCGTGCTGTCGCGCCGGCGGGACCGCTTTCCTCTTTTCCTCCTCTTCGCCGCCCTGCCGGCGTCCGCCGTGACGATCTACTCCGCCGTGTGGCTCGACCAGCCTTTCGCGATGGGCCAGCTCTACCATGCGTTCGGCTTCGGCGGCCGCCCGCTTGCCGCCTTGGCCGGCCTCCTCGCGAGCCCGTCGCGCGGCCTCTTCGTCTTCAGCCCGGTGCTGCTCGCGTGCGTGCCGGGAGCGTGGATCGCTTGGAAATCGAAGGACGCGCGTCACGAGCCGCTCCCCTGGCTCGCAGTCGGCGCCGCGGCCACGCTCCTCCTCTTTTCCTTCTGGGGCATGTGGTGGGGAGGGGCTTCGTTCGGGTATCGCATTCTGGTGGACCTCGTCCCCGTGCTGGCGATCCTCTCCGGGCTCGGCTGGGGCATCGGTGCGCGGCGCGGACGGGCGTCCCCGGTTCGTGTCGCCGCGTTCGCCTCGTTGTTTCTCTTTTCCGTTTACGTCGAGGTGCTCGGGGTTTTTGCCTACCCGACTCGTTTTGACCAGGGGCTCGACCTCGAGTCCGGACGCCTGTGGCACCTCCGCGACTCCGAGCTCGTTTTCGCGTCGCGCAAGCTCTTCGGCAGGGAGGCCGCGGCGAGGACGCCCGAAGTCGCGGCGGTCTGGTGGTCGCCGGAGAAGAACGACGACACCATCCCGGGATGGATCGACGCGTCGCCGGGGGGCCGCACGGTCCGGGGCGCTCTCTCGGTCAGCGGCTGGGCAAAGTCCGTCTCAGGCGATGTCGACGTCGCGATCGCCTTCGACGGCGGGCCGGTCCTCCTCCCCGAGCGATTCCCGAGGCCGGACGTCGGAGCCGTCCTCCCCGAGCTCGGCGACACGGCGGCTGCGGGGTTCCGGGCGATGGTGCCTCCGCCCCCGGGAGGGGTCCGGCCTCGCGCGATGACGGTCGAGCTGAAGGACCGCCAGGGGCGCGTTCGGAAGATCGGGCCCGCCCGGTTCGTGTGGGGCGAATCAAGCCTTCCGCCTTGACGAATCAATCAAAATATGTTCAGATTTTCGGATGATCGACGCTCTGGATGCCGAAATACTGTCGATTCTTCAGGAAAACTGCAGAACCTCCAACGCGGAGATCGCGCGACAGGTGGGCCTCGCGCCGTCGGCGATCTTCGAGAGGATCCGCAAGCTCGAAGAGAAGGCGGTGATCCGCGGTTACAGGGCCGAAATAGACCCGGCGGCCCTGGACCTCGGGCAGCTCGCATTCATCTTCATACGCTCGAGCGACCGCCCGGGCGGCGATCAGACGGCGCAGAAGCTCGCGGCGATCCCCGAGATCCTGGAGCTTCATCACGTGGCGGGCGAGGACTGCTTTCTCGCCAAGGTGCGGGCCCGGGACGCCGAAGCGCTCGGCCGGTTGCTGCGCGAGCGGCTCGGACGCATTGCGACGATCGCGTCGACGCGGACGACGATCGTGCTCGAAGTCGTGAAGGAGACTTCGGCCATCCCGTTGAAGTCCGGGCAGGACCGGGCGGAGGCGGCGCGTGGCTGACGCTCCGGCCGGCACACGCACTCCTTCCGGGGTCCTCATGGCGCCTGCGCCGCGTGCCCATCTCATGGCGGGCTTTGCGGCGGTTTACATCCTCTGGGGCTCGACATACCTAGCGATCCGGTTCGCCGTCGAGTCGTTTCCCCCGTTCGTCATGGCGGGAACGCGGCATCTGACCGCAGGCCTTCTTCTTTTCGCATATCTCCGCGCCCGCGGCGTCGCGCTGCCAGAACCTCGCCACTGGAAATCCGCGGCCATCATCGGGGCCCTCCTGCTTCTGGGCGGAAACGGCTTCGTCTCCTGGGCCGAGCAGCGCGTGCCGTCGGGGCTGGCCGCGCTCATCGTCGCTTCCGTCCCGATCTGGATGGCGATCGTGCAGGGAATCCTGCGCCGCCGCCGGCCGCCCGCCCCCGTGGTCGCCGGGCTCCTCATCGGGCTCGCCGGCCTCGTGCTCCTGGTCCTGCCGGGCCGTTTCGGCGGGGGAGAGCACGTCGATCCGCTGGGCGCGGCCGCCCTGGTTTTCGCGGCGCTGTCGTGGGTGATCGGGTCTCTCTACTCGCGGCGAGCCGCTCTGCCCGGCTCCACTCTCCTCGCGATCGCGATCGAAATGATCGCCGGCGGAACGATCCTCTGGGTCGCCGGTGTCGCGATGGGCGAAGGCGCGCGGATTCATCTCGAGGCGATTTCTCTGCGCTCCGTGCTTTCGCTCGCGTACCTGATCGTCTTCGGCTCGCTCATCGGATTTTCCGCGTACATCTGGCTCCTGAAGGTCACGACCCCCGCGCGCGTCACCACCTACGCGTACGTGAACCCGGTGGTCGCGGTGCTGCTCGGATGGGCATTCGCGGGCGAGGCCCTGACACTGCGGATCGGGCTCGCCGCCGTGGCGATCGTCGGGGCCGTCGCCCTCATCATCCGGTACGGCGGCGAAGGGTCGGAGAAGCCGGCCGCGGCAACGGCTCGCGTCGCGGAGCCGCTCATACGGGAAACCGCCTCTTGAGCGCGGCGGCTCGGCGGATGGCGCCCTCCGTCGCGCTTCTCCTGCCCGTGATCGACGAAGCGTACGACCGTCCCGCCTGGCACGGACCGAACCTTCGCGGCTCTCTGCGCGGCGTCTCCGCCGTGGACGCCGCATGGCGTCCGCAACCCGGCCGCCACAACATCCGCGAGCTCGTCGCGCACGCCGCCTACTGGAAGTACGCGGTCCGGCGGCGGCTCACCGGAGGAAAACGCGGGGCTTTCCGGCTGCCCGGAAGCAACTGGATCGAGCGGCCGGTGGACGCCGCGTCCTGGCGCGACGACCTCGCTTTGCTCGACGACGAGCACCGGCTGCTGCGAGAGGTGATCGCGTCACTTCCCGAGTCCCGTTTGTCAGGCGGCGCTCCGAGGGGGCCGCAGTCGCCGCTTCGGCTGATTCGCGGGATCGCCGCCCACGACGTCTACCACGCGGGCCAGATCCGGCTCGTGAAGGCGCTCGCGGCACAGTCGGCGAAACGCCGATAAACGACATGGCGACGAGGCTGCTCGACCTGTCCCACCCGATCGAGTCGGGCATGACGACCTATCCGGGCCTCCCGGGGCCGCTCCTCTCCGAATACCTGACCCGCGAAGCGTCGAAAGAGCGGTACGCGAGCGGGACGACCTTCGCAATCGGCCGGATCGACATGATCGCGAACACCGGGACGTATATCGATGCGCCCTTTCATCGCTTCGCGGGCGGAGCCGACGTCGCCGCGCTGCCACTCGACCGGGTCGCGGACCTTCCCGGGATGATCGCCGACGCGCGCGGAAGAGATCGAGCCATCGGCCCGGACCTGTTCGACAAACGGGAGCTTTCCGGCCGGGCTGTGCTCGTATGGACGGGATGGGACGCACACTGGAGGACACCGGAGTACGGCGCGGGGAGGCACCAGTTTTTGACGCGCGAAGCCGCGGAACTTCTGGCGGCGTCCGGTGCTCGCCTCGTCGGGATCGATTCGCTCAACATCGACGATGCGGCCGATGCCGCGCGCCCCGCGCATACGCTCCTTCTCGAAGCCAATATCCCCATCGTCGAGCACTTGACCGGTCTCGGATCGATCGGATCCGACCCGTTCCGATTCTTCGCGGTTCCCGCCCCCGTGCGCGGCATCGGGAGCTTCCCCGTCCGCGCCTTCGCTCTCGCCCGCTGACCTCCCACCGAAAAGAATTCGGCAGGAATTTCCTCGATCGGAGTCCCCTTTGCGATCACAGGTGCCTATGACTTTTCTTTTTCGCCCCCGCGTTTCCTTACCGTCGCGTCGGTTCCTCGGAGCGCTCTGTCTCGTGCTCGGACCACTCGTCCTCCTGGCATGGAGTTGGAGGGGGTCGGACTCACCACCCGCGGCCTCGCAGGGTCCGCTCTCCGCCGTGTCGTCTTCGGCTGTTTCGCGGGAGATCGTGCTGCAGCCGTTGGCGAGCGGGTTACCGGTGTTGACGTCTGTGGTGACGGCCGGGGGAGTGGATAGCCGGTTATTTTTGACGGAGCAGGTGGGACGTGTGGTGATCTGGAACGGGACGTCGGTGCAGCCCGGGGCGTTTCTGGATTTGAGCGGGCTCGTGTCGTGCTGCGGGGAGCAGGGGTTGCTGTCGATGGCGTTTCACCCGCAGTACGCGAGCAACGGGTTATTTTTCGTGAACTACACGAACAAGGCGGGCAACACGGTGATTGCGCGGTACCGGGTATCGGGCAATCCGGACGTGGCGGACGCTTCGAGCGGGGTGGTGTTGTTGACGATTGGGCAGCCGTTCATCAATCACAACGGGGGAGAGCTGCAGTTCGGGCCGGACGGGTATCTGTACATCGGGATGGGGGACGGGGGATCG
>JBBQDF010000019.1:0-13844 GCA_038319475.1 Thermoanaerobaculia bacterium | reverse complement strand
CACCCGCTACACCTTCGCGAACATCATCGGCAAGGGCTCGCGGATGCAGGAGATCTTCCGGACCGTCGAACGGATCGGGAAGGTCTCCTCGACTGTGCTTCTGACGGGCGAAAGTGGGACCGGGAAAGAGCTCATTGCGCGGGCGATCCATTACACGTCGATCCGCAAGGACAGGAAGTTCGTTTCGATCAACTGCGGCGCGCTGCCCGAGACGCTCCTCGAATCGGAGCTCTTCGGGCACGAGCGCGGCGCATTCACGGGCGCGGTCAAGGAAAAACGCGGGCTCTTCACCGAGGCCGACAACGGGACGCTCTTCCTGGACGAAATCTCCGAGACGACGCCGACGATGCAGGTCAAGCTCCTGCGCGCGATCCAGGAAAAGGTGATCCGCAAGGTCGGCGGCAACGAGGAGACGAGCGTCGACGTCCGGATCATCGCGGCGACGAACAAGGACTTAACCGAGCTCGTCAGCGAGGGGAAATTCCGCGAGGACCTGTTCTACCGGATCAACGTCATTCCGATCGTACTGCCCTCCCTGCGCTCCCGCGTCGAGGACATCGCGCCGCTGACTTCCCACTTCATCGTGAAGGTCTGCAAGGAGCAGAAGATCCCGGAGAAGAAGATCTCGACGGAGGCGATGCGGCTGCTCGAGGCCTATCCCTGGCCCGGCAACGTCCGCGAGCTCGAGAACACGCTCGAGCGCACGGTCGCGCTCGAAGAGGGGCCGGTGATCACCGCGTCGAGCCTTCCCGAGTCGATCGCGCTCGGGGTGCGAACGCGCGTTCCCGACTTCGAGAGCCTGCCCGCCGAGGGCATCAACCTGGAGGCGTACCTCGAGGCCGTCGGAAAACGCCTGATGCGCGAGGCCCTCGACCGCTCCGAAGGCGTGCAGACGAAGGCCGCGGAGCTTCTCCGGATGTCGTTCCGGTCCTTTCGCTACTACGCGAAGAAGTACAACCTCGTTCGCAAGGAAGACCTGTACGAAGATGGCGCCGAGCCGGCGGAGGCGGAAGCGCCGTGACGCGGTCGAGACCCGGCAAACCGGTCCTTCTCCTGGCATCTCTCGCAATCGCCGCTTCCGCCTCCTGCCAGCGCGCCGGACAGCCGGCGACGTCCGGGGGATCCGGCTCTCCCTCTCCCGTGGCGGTCCAGGCGGGACCCCGCGTCCAGATGCCGTCCGGATCGATCTACCGCCTGGAGCTCGCGAAGACCCCGGAGGAGCAGGCGCAGGGGCTCATGTACCGCGAGAGTCTGCCCGTCAAGAGCGGAATGCTGTTCGTCTTCGGCGATGCGGCCGTGCACAAGTTCTGGATGAAGAACACGATGATCCCTCTCGACATGATCTGGCTCGACCGCAACGGGAAGGTGCTCTTCGTCAGCGCGGGCACGCCGCCATGCAAGGCCGATCCGTGCGCGGATTACGGGCCGGAGGCCCCGGCGTCGAGCGTCCTCGAAATCGCGGGCGGCATGGCGGCGAGAGAAAAGATCACGGCGGGCGCGACTTTGCGGTTTCTGGACGTACGGTGATTTGAGCGGCACTATTACCGCTTGCTCACGAGGCACAAACTTTTAGCATTTTTGGGGGCGCGTGGGACGCGCGCCCCCAAAAACGACGCCGCGTCCTTTCCGCGCGGGTACGCGCGGGGCTAGGGAATCCTTCGAGCGGCAGTCGGGCTGGTATCAGGGCTCGAACAGGAACAGTCCGTCTCCGGTCGTGCCGACGTAGAGACGCCCGCCCGGCGCCGCGGCCGCCGTCGCGAGCGCCAGTCCGGGCCGCGGGCTCGTGAGCGCCAGCCGCTTTCCGCCCTCTTCCCAGACGAGCGTGCCTTCCTTGTCCTCGAGGGAGCTGTACTGCGGCGCCGGCGCTGTCGAGGCGCCCGGCCGGAGGAACAGGCCGCCCTTTAAGACCCCCTGTTTGCGGTTGTTCCAGCTCTGCCCGTTCCATCGGAAAAGTCCGTCCGCCGTGCGGACCTCGAGAATGGGCCCGCCGCCGACGTCCTGGAGAAGCTCGGCGCCGATCGGGGCGGCGGGCGAGCCCGGGACCGGACGGAACGCGCGGCCCCCTTCCGCCATGCGGAACACTCCGGCCGACGTGACGAGAACCGGCGGCGTGAACGGAATCCCGTAGAGCGAGAGCGGGACGCCCGGGGCGGGTGCGGCCGGCGGGGCCCACCGCTGACCGCCGTCGCGGGAAATCTTCACGCCCGAGGAAGACGAAAGCACGAGAATCGTTTTTCCATCCCCGTCGCGGAAAGCGGCGAGCGAAGCGGCCGCGGGGAGGGGATCGCGGGAAACGCGGCGCACGCGCATGCCCTGTGCTTCCCAGACGCCGCTTTCGTCCCCGCCGTACGAGCGGAAGAAGAACATCCGCGAAGCGTCGTTCGGGTCGGGAACGAGGTCGGAGACGCGGCCTTCCGCGAGCCCGACGGAACCGCTCTTCAACGTGACGGCGCCGTCGTCCGAATAAAAGACGCCCTCCCCTTCCGTGCCGACGTACAGCCGCCCCGAGCGGCGATCCACTTCGAGCGCGGTCACGACGAGGGACTCCCGGGAGACGCGCGCCCACGTCTCGCCGTCGTCGACCGACCGGTGCAGGCCTCCGACGGTCGCGGCGTAGACGACCCCGGGCCGGTTGGGGTCGCGGCGGATCGTGTGCGACCGGCGATTGGTGAAGCCGTTCTTGAATCGCGTCCATCGGTCGCCGCCGTCCCGCGTCCGGTAGACCCAGCCGCACGTCGAGACCCAGACGTCCTTCGTGTTGGCCGCATCGAAGTCCCACGCGTAGACCGTCGCGTCCAGGACCATCCCCTCGGCGATCCGCGCCCACGTCGCGCCGCCGTTCCGCGTCCGGAAGGCCTGGCGCCACGTTCCGGCGTAGAGGGTGCGCGCGTCCCGCGGATCGAACGCGAGAGACTCGACCTGGAAGAGGCCTTCGGTCCCCTCGCCCGTCAGGACCCACGTGGCGCCGCCGTCGCGCGACAAATGCACCCCGCCGTCGCCTCCGACCGCGAGGAGTCGCGGCGTCGTCTCTTCGGGAGAGAGCGCGAGTGCCCGCGTCGCGACGACCGTCTTCCAGATCGCGAGGACCGTCCAGTTCTCTCCGCGGTCGTCGCTGCGCGCGACGATCCCTCCGGCGTACTGTCCCGCGAGTGACGCCCACAGTCGTCCGCGCGCGGCGTGGTCCGCCACGAGTCCCGTGACGACGTACCCGGGAAAGGCGGGGCCGGCGCGCAGCGACTTCCACGTCGCTCCTCCGTCTTCGGAGCCGTAGAAGTTGCCGCGGGAGGTCCCGCTATAGACCGTGCGGCTATCGAACGGATCGGTGGTTAAGACCCGCACCTCGGCGCCCCAGATCGGAAGCCGCCACCACGTCGCGGCGCCGCCCGCCCGGGAAAAGGAGAACAGGAGGATGGCGGCGAGAAGACATCGGCGCAAGGGCCTGAACAATCGGCACGAGGGCCTGAAACGGAGGTAAAGAAAATTCAAACGGGTTTCCCCTCACGCAGGACGGAAGCGTGCTCGCGCCCCGACGACGCCTGTCGAGAGCCGCGCCGGACCGCGATCATTTCCGCGAGGATCGCGACGGCGATCTCCTCCGGGGTGACGGCGCCAATCGAGAGTCCGATCGGCGCGTGAACCCGGGAGAGCGTCTCCTCCGGGATGCCTTCCGAGCGAAGCTTCTCGAACACTCCGCGCACCTTGCGCCCGGAGCCGATCAGCCCGAGGTAGCGGGCGGGCGGCGCCGATTCCACCAGCCAGGGGCGAAGCGCGGCGAGATCGCTTTCCCAGCAGCGCGAGACGACCGCCACGTAGCGGTCGCGGCCAGGCCGCACGGCTCCTTCGGGCAGGACGTAGTCGCGGCCGGTCCGAACCGCCATCACCTGCGCGGGGAACCGCCCGGGGCGCGAGTACTCCTCCCGATCGTCGGCGACGGTGACCTGGTAACCGAGAGAAAGAGCGAGTCGAGAGAGCGCGAGCCCGACGTGCCCGCCGCCGAGGACGATGAGGTGAGGCGCGGCCCGCAGAAGCTCGACAAACACGCGGGCGGACCCTCCGCAGATCATGTTCGTCATTTCCCGGTCGGAACCCGGCGCGATCTCACGCTCGAAGAAGTCGTACCACTTGAGAAAACGGCCCGTCCCGCTCTCTTCGCGGAACAGCGGCGCCGCGTCCGCGATCACGAGGGCCTCGAAGGGCCCGCCGCCGATCGTCCCGGAAAAAGTCCCGTCTTCAAAAACCAGGAAGCGGCGTCCCACCCGGGAAGGCCCGGAGCCCCGGGTCTCCGTGACGGTGGCGAGCGCCACCCGCCCCCGGGCATCGAGCTCGGAGGTCAGGTCCCGGAAGAAAGCCGCGTCGCTGCTCATAGAACTCTTCATTTTACGCTACCGGGCGAGGAGACGGCGGGAAACGGTAAACAGGAAACGGAAACGAACGCGAACGCTCCATGGACGCTCCTCCCTTCCGCTCTCAACCCTCAACCTCCAACCCCCAACCCTCAACTCTCAACACGACTCTCAACCCACCTGATACCTTCCCTCTCGCGATGAGCTCCGTCCGCGTCGCCGTCTTCCCGGCCGCCGGCCTCGGCACGCGATTTCTCCCGGCGACCAAGGCATCCCCGAAGGAGATGCTTCCGCTCGTCGACAAGCCGCTCGTCCAGTACGTGGTCGAGGAAGCCGTCGCCGCAGGCATCGAACGGATCGTTTTCGTCACGAGCCGGGGCAAGAGCGCGCTCGAAGACCATTTCGATCTTTCTTATGAGCTCGAACGGACTCTCGAGGAGCGCGGAAAGACAGACCTGCTGCGACAGGTTCGAGCCGTGTCCAATCTCGCCCGAGTCTCGTCGGTGCGGCAGGCGCAGGCGCTCGGGCTCGGGCACGCCGTCCTCCAGGCCCGCGACCAGGTGGGAGACGAGCCGTTCGCCGTTCTGCTCTCCGACGACATCGTCGTCGCGAAGGACCCCTGCATCGGGCAGATGATCCGGCTGTACGAACGGCGCGGCAACCCGGTGATCGCGCTACAGGAAGTGCCGCCCTCCCAGACGCACCAGTACGGCATCGTTGCGGGAAAACGGGTCGAGGATCGGGTCGTCGCTCTGTCCGACATGGTCGAGAAGCCCCGGGCGGAGGCCGCGCCGAGCAATCTGGCGATCATCGGCCGTTATCTCCTGCCCCCGGAGATCTTCGCGATCCTGGAAGACACCCGCTCGGACGTCGGCGGTGAGATCCAGCTGACCTCGGGGTTGAAGGCGCTCCTGGCGCAAAGACCGATCGACGGCTACCTGTTCGAAGGAACGCGCTATGACGCGGGAGACAAGCTCGGGTTCCTGAAGGCGACGGTGGAAATCGCGCTCTCCCGCGCCGACGTGGGGCCCGCCTTTGCCGAGTACCTGAGGGGGCGGAAGCTCTAGGACGGGAAACGGGAAACGGGAAACGGGAAACGGTAAACGGTAAACGAAAGCCAGACGCAAAGAGCGGCGCCCTCTTCAGTCGCCGCCCTTCCCGGACCTGTTCTTCTTTTCGCTCTTCGAAGAACTAGAGTCGCCGCTGGCGGCCGGCGCGGTAGACTCTTTTTTTCCCTTCTCGGCTTTCTCCGATTTCTGCGCCGACTCCGACTTTCCCGCTGTCTCCGACTTGCCGGAGGCTTCCGACTTTTCGGACTTCTCCCCCTTCTCCGCCTTTTCCGCCTTCTCCGACCGCTCGCTCTTGTCGGAGCCGCCCTCGCCCCTGGCGGTCTTAGCGTCGCCCTTGCCGTAGTCGGTGATGTAGAAGCCGCTTCCCTTGAACTGGATCGCCGGCGCCGAAAACGCCTTCTTCAACGCTCCGCCGCAGTCGGGACACTTCTTCGGGGGCGGATCGGAATGGCTCTGAATGACTTCGGTTTTGCGGCCGCATTTCTGACAGACGTATTCGTAAATCGGCATGTGATCGAAGTTTAACTCCCGAGCGATCCCCCCTCGGTCTTGTACTGAATCCGGCGCGCGCCGGCCCCGGACCCCCGGACTTTCCGCACGAGCCCCAGACAGAAGAAGGCATAGAGGATGCGCGCGTTCTCGGGCACGCTTCCCGGACCGCGTCCTGCCAGATGCTGAAGCGGAGTTCGCCCGTCAATCGCTTCGTAATACTGCCGCTCCGGGCCGGTGAACAGGTCAAGGAGGGAATTGCGCGTCTGCTCCAGGACCGTGCTGGAGCTCCCGAGCCGCAGGATCAGACGGCGCACGTCGGCGGAGCGACGGACTCCCTCGACGATGACACTTGGGATGGGAGCGTCGATGCGCACGATCTCGCCCGTCCTCTTGCCGCCGATCTCGAACAGGACATCGCCGGATTCCCACTCGAACGCGCTCCAGAGGATCTCGCGGATCTGGCCATCGATCGCTTCGTTCAACTTTTCGGGAGTCAGAAACCCGAGCTGCAGCAGGACCTGTCCCATCCGAAGCCCGTCTCTCGCCCTGCGCTCCTCCGCCTCTTTCGCCGCCTCGGGTTTCAAGAGGCCGCGCTTCAACAGGTAGGAGCCGAGGCTGACCTCCCGCTCGTTCGAGGACGCAAAGACCACCAGTCCGTCGTCGAGATAAATCCGCCGGACCCGTCCCTCCCGCGAAACGGTGATTACGCCCGGAACGCGGTAGCGGTGGATCGTGGCGAGGATCTCGGCGAGCGGCGTGACGGCGAGGTCACCCCGGTACTCGAACTTCTTTTCCAGGTCCATAAGGGGGGTACCGAGATGGTACCAAACGCACGGCGTCCCGGCGTGTCGGCCCCGCGGCCATCTAGAATCCAGGCGTGCTGACCGTCGCGCAGGCTCTCTCTGTTCTGGCGGGCGCGATCATTCCCGGGGGCGAAGAGGAGATCGGGCTCGAAGACACGTCGGGTCGCGTGCTCGCGCGGGACGTGCTTTCTGACGTCGACTGGCCCCCCTTTGAAACCTCCGCCATGGACGGCTATGCGGTTCGCGTCGCCGACGTCCGGCCGGGAGCGGACCTGCCGGAAGCGCCGGGGCTCGTGGCGGCGGGATCATCACCTCCTTCTCCGCTCCCGCCGGGTCACGTGGTCCGGGTGATGACCGGTGCGCCGCTGCCCCCCGGGACCGAAGCGATCGTGCCGGTCGAGCACGTGGTGCGGCAGGACGGGCGCGTGCGCTTCGACGCCGCACCCCGTCCGGGAGCGCACATTCGCCACCAGGGGGAAAGCATTCGGGCCGGGGCCCGGCTCGTGCCCGCCGGCCGGCGCCTGCATCCGGCAGACGTGGCCCTGGCGGCTCTGGCCGGGCACGACCCGCTACGCGTGTTCCGCGCGCCCCGGGTGACGGTCGCGGTGACGGGGGATGAAATCGTTCGAGGAGCGGCCGCGCTGGAACCGGGGAGGCTCCGGGACTCCAACGGTCCCATGCTTCTCGCGGAGTGCGCGGCGCTCGGCTGGCGGGCGCGCCGGGGCGCAGCGGTTCCCGACACGCCCGCCGGCGTCGAGCGCCTCTTCGGCGAAGCCGGCGAGCGGGAGGACTTCCTGATTACGACCGGGGGTGTCTCCGCCGGAGACCTCGATCTTCTCCCCGCCGCCGCCGTCGCCGCTGGATTCGAGATCCTCTTCCACCGCGTCGGGATGCAGCCCGGCAAGCCGATTGCGGTCGGGCATCGCCGGGGCGTCTTCTGGATCGGTCTCCCCGGCAACCCCGTCTCCGCGGCGGTCGGGTTTCACGTTTTCGCCCGCGAGGCTCTGGCGCGCTTCGAAGGGGACTCGGAGCCCGCCGCGCCCCGGGTCTCCGCCCTCCTGTCCCGGGCCCTCGATTCCTCCGGCGAACGGGACCGTTTCCACGACGCGACCCTCGACCGTTCCGGCAGCGAACTGCGTGTTACGCCCCTCCGGACGACAGGGAGCCACGACCTCGAGGCGCACGGGCGGGCGAACGCGCTCGTCCACGTCCCCGCGGGCAGCGGGCGCCTGCCGGAGGGAACCGCGGTTTCGTGCCTCCTGTTCACGCGATGAGCGGCGGGAGCCCGCGCCTTGCCGCGGAAGTGCTGCAGCGGCGCGTGCGCGCGGCCGACGACACGCCGATCGCGTACACGTGGTGGCGGCGGCCCTCGGCGGAGCTCCTGATCCTCGCGCCCGGGTTCTGGCGCGTGCGACTCGCGCGTGAGAACCTGTTCCTGGCGAAGCACTACGTCCGGCTCGGATACGACGTCGCCGCGCTCGACTTCCGCGGGCACGGCGACAGCGGCGGCGCGTACTCCTTCGGCGCCTTCGAGGCGCTCGATCTGAAAGCGCTCGTCGACCAGCTCGTGGGAGACGGGCGTCCTTATGCGCGGTTCGCCGTCCTCGGCCTGTCTCTCGGCGGGTCGATCGCCGCCGGCACGCTCGGCCTGTTTCCCCAGCTTCCCTGCCGCGCGCTCGCGATGATCTCCTCGCCGGCGGACCTGAAGACGCTTCGGCCGCGGCCCTGGACCGCCGCCGCGCGCCGGCAGGTCAGCCTTCGTAAGGCCGTGCAGATGCCGCGCCTGTCCCCCGGGGCGCCGTTCGCCAGCCGGCCCGACGTCGCGGGCTCTCTCTCGCGGCTCGCGATTCCGAAGCTCATCATCACGGCGGAAGGCGACTGGCTCGTGGCGCCCTCTCACGGCAGGCTGCTCGCGAAGGCGGCCGCTCCCCCCGTCGACTACGTGCACCTCGACCTGCCGGGCAATCTGCACGCGGACGCTCTCGTCAAGTACGTTCCCCTGCGGCTGCTCCGGGTTCTGGACGGCTGGTTCGCGAAGAACGCGCCGCCCGGCTGACCGACGTCCGGAATTGAGCGCCATCCGACGCGATCACCGGATCGCCGAAAAATCTCCGATACGGTCGAGAACGGCGACGACGATCCGATCGCATCGCTTCGCCAGAAACGGAAACGCCCGGTCGATTCCCGTCCTCGCACCCAGTTTTCGGCGAAGAAGAGCGCGCGCCCGGTGGAGGCGGTTCTTCACCGTCTGCTCCGAGGCTCCTACGGCTTCCGCCGTTTCCTTCGTCGAGAGCTCCTCGATCTCACGCAGGAGGAAAACGATTCGATAGTTCGCCGGCAGCGCATCGACTGCCGTTTCGAGGAGAGATCGAACTTCGCTCCTAAGCGCCGATGCTTCGGGGCTGGATCGCGGGCTCGTCGCTCGCTCCGTGGATTCGTGGCTCTCGAGCGGCTCCGATCGGAGATCGCGTCGGGCGCGAGTCAGCCCTTCGTAGAGAGCGATGCGGCTGATCCAGGTCGAAAAGCTCGCGCGCCTCGCGAACTGATCGAGATGCTGGAAGGCGCGGACCCAGGCTTCCTGCGCGAGATCTTCGGCTTTCGCGTCGTCGCGGACCGCTCCCCGCGCGATCCGAAAAACGAGCTGGTTGTATCGGCGCATGAGAAGCTCGAAGAGATCGACCTCTCCTCCGCGGACGCGCGCGATCACCTCTTCGTCGGAAAGAGGAGGTAGCCTTCGCGGAGAGCCGGGCGGGTTTTTCACCAGAGCGCTGGGCATCCATATCACCCCGCGGGTCCGAAACCGAAGCGCCAGTCCCCGCCAAAGCAATCATCCACGCTCGATAGCCGCACCTTCTAAAGCGACTTCAGGTACTCGATCAGCGCCCCCTTCTCCTCGTCGGAGAGATGCAGGCCGAGGTGCCGGTCGTAGTGATCGACGACGGCCCGGTAGTCGGGGAAGCGGCCGTCGTGGTAGAAGCCCCCCTTCGCCCGGACGAAGAGACCGGCAAGCGGAGTCGTCCGGTAGAACTTTTTGTCCGGAGAACGGCTCGCCTGGAAGTTGTCGATCCCGATCTCCTCGCCCGTGTGCATCGACCAGCCGGGCTCCGTGAAGAGCGGCGGGACGTGGCAGGTCGCGCACTTCCCCTTGCCTTCGAAGACGAGCTTGCCCGACCGGGCCGACGCGGCATCGAAGGAATCCATCTTCGGCCGGGGCGCGGGGATCGAGAGCTGGTAATAGTGAAGCGCCGCGAGCTTGGACGTCACGAGATCGGGCGAGCTCCGCACGTTTCCGAAGCCCGCTTTGGCGGCGACCGGATACTGCTCCGGATTCTTCTGAATCCGGGGGTCGAAGAACGTCCCCTTGCCGTGCATCTGCGTGACGGCGACGTACGCGTTCCAGTAGGGCACGGATCCCCACCCGTTGTAAGTGTGAAGGTTGACCCCGGCCAGTCCGAACGCCGCGGGAAGAAGCGTGGCGGCGGTCTTCCCGTCCGGCCGCATTCCCTTTCCGTCCAGGTCGAGCTCCGCGTCGTACTTGCCCGGACCCCACGACTTCAGGACTTTGTCGACGGTCGCCCGATCGGCGCCGAGGAGGTCCTGGAAGGCCTTCAGGTCCGGCGCCATCGCGATGATCGCGCCGACGTCCAGGTCCCTGTTCGGCCACCCGTCGAGCCGCCGGCCGATGCCCTTCGCGAAGGAATCGTCGACGGTCGAATGACAGAGGGCGCAGCGGAAACCGACCCCGGTCACCTTCCGGGTATTCGGATCGACGATCGCCTTGACTCCGACGACCGCGTCCGCCTTCAGCAGCTCCAACGTCGTTTCCGGCTTCTGCAGGCTGACGCTTCCGCTCTTCAAGACTTCGCCCAGGATCTTTGGCAGCTTTCCGATGTCTACCTTCAGGCCGGCGGCAAGCGCCTGAACCGGAGTCAGGCCCGGGCCCGATCCGCCCAGCTTTTCTCCGAGAATCACCTCGTGAAGCCGGGTCTTCGACCAGAACTCCTCGCTCCCGAAGGTGTCGTAGCGGAAGATCTCCCGGCCTTCCTTCAGCATCCGCTCCGAGTTGTCCTCGATGTCGTCGCGTTGAGCGGAGACGCGCTTCTTCTCGGCATCGACGGCCGGATTCGTGGCGACGCTCTTCGGTCCGGAGAGGCAGGCCCACGCGAGCACCAGGGGAAGGATGGAAAGAGGAAGCCAGCGGTCTTTTTTCATCAAATCTTCATCCTTTCTGCGTCCGGAACACGAATCCATGGATACAGAGTCGCGAACCGAACCGAGGTTTCACGAAAACTTCGCAGGAAAAAGCCGGACGGACGTACGGCTGGACGGCCTCCGGACGGAGGCGCGGCCGTTGCTACTATCGTGGCGTGCCGCAACGCCGCGTCGCCGTCACGGGGATCGGATGTCTCTCACCGAACGGGAACGGCCGGGAAGAATACGCGCGCGCGCTCGAGGCGGGAACGAGCGGCGTCGGACGCATCTCGCTCTTCGACCCGGAGGGACTGCCGGCGACGATTGCCGGCGAAGTCAAGGATCTCGATCCGGCCGCCTGGGTCGGCGCGAAGGACATCCGTCACGTCTCGCGCGCCGTTCCGATGGCGATCGCCGCGTCGTCCGAGGCCCTGGAGGACGCGGGCATCGACCCCGGCGCGCTGACGCTCGACGAACGCCGCGCGATGGGCGTGATTCTCGGGACGGGCGGCGGCCCGATCGAGTTCTCCGAGCGCATGTACCACCTGTACTACACGAACCAGTTGAAAAAGGCGTCCGTGTATTCCATCCCGTCGGGAACGATCGGCACGCTCTCGTCGGAGCTCTCGATGCACTTCGGCCTGCGGGGCCTCTCGCACGTCCTCTCGACCGGGTGCGCCTCTTCGACCGACGCGCTCGGGCACGCGTTTCGCGCCATCAAGCACGCGACCGCCGACGTCTTTCTCGCGGGCGGCGTCGACGCCACGGTCGTCCGCGGGATCATGGAAGGATTCGCGATGATGCGGATCGTGTCGACGGCGCGAGAGGGGGAGCCGGGCCGCGCCTCCCGCCCGTTCTCGTCCGACCGGGACGGATTCGTGCTCGCGGAGGGCTCCTGGATGTTCGTCCTGGAAGACCTCGAGCGCGCCCGCGCGCGGGGCGCCCGGGTGTATGGAGAGATCCGCGGTTACGGCGCCACATGCGACGCGCACCACCGGGTGCGGCTCGATGAATCCGGCGAGGAGCCCGCCCGCGCCATGACGCTCGCGATGCAGGAGGCCGGGCTGCCCCCGGAGGCGATTGGATACCTGGCGTACCACGGCACGTCGACCGAGTTGAACGACCGGGTCGAGACGCGCGCCGTGCGGCTGGCCTTCGGCACGGCGGCGGCGAAGCTTCCCGGGTCGTCCATCAAGTCGATGATCGGGCACCCGCAGGGCGCGTGCGGCGCCGCGGGAGTCGCCGCGACGCTCCTCGGGATGCGCGACGGCTTTCTCCCCCCGACGATCAACCTCGACCATCCCGATCCGCAGTGCGACCTCGACTACGTCGCGAACACCGCCCGCCCGGCCTCCGTCGAACACGCGCTCTGCAACTGCATCGGCTTCGGCTCGAAGAACAGCGCCCTCGTCGTCAGCCAGGTGTGAGCAGCCTCCCCCTTCCGTGGATGCACCAGACCGACCGACGGCCTCATTCGAACCCTCTCTCCATACACCGGAAGAGGGGGAAGGCTGCACCGTCCGATCGGGTGGTGAATACGCGGGAAGCGGAGTGAACGGAGGGACGAGGGGAGCGGTCGAGCCCACAGGTCAGCCGCTGGCCGCCGCCTTCGCCGGCGGCGAAGGCACGTCCTGGAGTGAGCTGAGGCGACGGCGGTGAGCTTCTTCGTCCCCGCGCGGCGCCCGGGGCGCGAGATCCTCGACGACGCCACGCTGCCGCCGGACGAGATGGCGCGGTCGCTGCGGGATCTCGACCTCGTCAACGAGAAATGGGGCGCGTCGAAGGCGGTCGAGACCCATCTGCTCGCCCGCCTGTCGGGATCGCGCAGCGAGCGGATCGTGCTGCTCGACGTCGGCGCCGGATCCGGCGCAGTCTCGCGGGCCCTCGGGCGCCGGCTCGCCCGGGCGGGGCATCGCGCTACCGTCGTCGCGGTCGATCTTCAGTGGCGGCACCTGGCGGCGGGGCGTGCCTCGCGCGGCGGCGACGTGCCGGCTCTGGCGGCGGACGCCTTTTCCCTCCCGCTCGCGAGCGGGGCGGCGGACTGGGTGATATCGACCCTCATGTTCCACCACTTCTCGCCGGAGGAGAATCGGCTCCTGCTTCGCGAGTTCTCCCGGGTCGCGCGACGGGGCTTCGCCATCCTCGACCTGCGGCGCCACCTGTTCCCCTGGATCTTCGTTTCGATTGCGGGCCGGGTCCTTTTCGAGAGCCGCGTTTCCCTGCACGACGGCCAGACCTCCGTGCTCCAGGCCTACACAGTCGAGGAAGTCCGGGAAATCGCGCGCGGCACCGTCTCGGGCTTGCGGGTCGACCGCGTCTTTCCCTTCCGGATGCTGATCTCGGGACCGGGACCTTGACTGAGTGGGACGCCGTCGTCATCGGCGCCGGTCCGGCGGGCTCGGCGGCGGCGACGGTCCTCTCCCTTGCGCGGCGGCGCGTCCTTCTGCTCGAAAAAGACCGATTTCCGAGGGACAAAGTCTGCGGAGAATTTCTCTCGGGCGACGCGCTCGAATCCATCGAGCGACTCGGCGCGCGTGCGGCCCTCGACGCCGTGGGACCCGAGCGGATCGCAGAGGGATCCGTGTACCCGGCGCGCGGCGGCGCGGTCCACTTCCGGCTCCCCTCCCCGGCGCTCGGCATTTCGCGGTTCCGGCTGGACGATCTGCTCGCCACCCGCGCGCGCGACGCGGGTGCGGAGACGCGGTTCGCCTGCCGGGTCGTGTCGACCGCCGGCTCTCCCGAGGCGGGTTTCTCGGTGACGTACGTCTCGGACGGCGTCGCGCGGTCCGCCGAAACGCGTGCCGTGGTCGGCGCGTGGGGCCGGTGGGACGCGCTCGACCGGCGCCTCGCCCGCCGTTTTCTGGCCCGGTCCCGCTTCTTCGGCTGGAGCCGCGACTACGGGGGGGACACCTCCTCTGTCGAGGGACGCGTGCGCCTCTATCTCT
>JBBQDF010000018.1:0-13868 GCA_038319475.1 Thermoanaerobaculia bacterium | reverse complement strand
GGTCGGGAGGCTCGTCATGGCCGAAAGCGCTCCCGGGGGTCCGGGCGGCAGAAGTTTCGCGAGGCCGAAGTCGAGCAGTTTCACGCCCGACTTCGTCAGCATGACGTTGCCGGGCTTCAGGTCCCGGTGCACGATGCCGCTCTTGTGCGCCCGGTCGAGCGCATCCAGGATTTCGATTCCGTACCGCAGCACCTGGTCCACCGGCAGAGGGCCGCGGGCGATCCGATCCGCCAGGGTTTCTCCTTCGAGGAGCTCCATCACGAGGAACTCGTGCCCCTCCTCCGTCCCAACGTCATAGAGCGAGCAGATATGGGGGTGCGAGAGCTGCGAGATCGTGCGCGCCTCCCGCTCGAACCTCTGGCGCAGCTCTTCGGACGAAGAGAGATGCTCCGGCAGAACCTTGATGGCGACGTCCCGTCCCAGCCGGCTGTCGCGGGCCCGGTAGACCTCGCCCATCCCTCCCGCCCCGATCGGCGCGAGGATCTCGTAAGGTCCGAGACGGGCGCCGGCGGAAAGGGTCATCTGGACAACGGATTGTACGCGGCGCTGCCCGGCGCGCGTTCATACGGGTGCCACGAACTGTCCCAACGTCGGGGCACTCGCGGCGCGCCTTCGAAGCAGTTACGCTACCGCGCCATTCTGCCCCTCAGAAGCGGGAAAAACCGGAGGAAACCGTCCATGATCCGCGAGTACGTCCAATGGGATTCGCCGATTCTCCAACGCTCGATGGAGATCCTCTGGTTCGGGTATGCCGGGCGGCCGATGATCTGGTTTCCGACGTCGATGGGGCGCTTCTACCAGAACGAGGATTTCGGGCTCGTCGCCGCGGTTTCGGACCGCATCGAGGGCGGGCTCCTTCAGGTCGTCTGTGTCGACAGCGTCGACGACGAGAGCTTCTACGCCAAGGGCCGGCCTCCTGCCGAGAGGATCGCGAGGCACGACGAGTACGACCGCTACCTTTTCGACGAGGTCGTGCCGTGGATCCGGAGCCGCTCTCGGCAGCCCGGCCGGATCGGAACGCTCGGCGCGTCTTTTGGCGCGTACCACGCGGTGAACTTCGCGCTTCGGCACCCCGACGTCGTCGAGCAGACCGTCGGGTTCTCGGGAAAGTACGACATCCACTCGTTTCTGGACGGCTTCTGGAACAACACCGCCTATTTTCACTGCCCGACCGCGAACGTGCCGAACATGGATCCCGACTGGGTCGCGCGGCTTTCCACGATCGACATCTCGATCGTCACCGGCGAGAACGACAACATCCTCGACGGCTCGACGCAGATGATCGGCGTCCTGCGCGAAAAGGCGATCCCGCACCGCGGTGACATCTGGCCGGCGCCCTACGGGCACGACTGGCCCTTCTGGAAGGAACAGATCCGCCACTACCTCTAGGCTGGGCGGCCCGGTCCGCCTTCCGCCTTCCGCCTTCCGCCTTCCGTCTCCAGAGGCCAGAGACAGCCGGATGCCCCCACCCAGGTGCGGTCCTTGTTGAACGCGACTCCCATCATCTTTCCCTGCGAAAGCCGCGCGAGCGTCGTCACAGGGAGCGGCCGGCCGTCCTTCCAGACGAACATCACGCGCACTTCCACCTTGGACGCGCCGCCCTCGGTGGTTTCCACGACGGCCGCGTACTCGACCTTGCGCATCAGGAGCGTGTGCCGGCGATGATCCGGCGCGATCGCGGCGATGTCGGCCGCCGTGACCTCCACCTTCACTCCGGCCCCGGCAAACGAAAACAGCGGCTTCAACACCCAGTTTTCGAGATCCGCGGGAACCTCCTCGAGATCCGACAGGAAGTGGGCCTCCGGAGACACCGGGTGGGCCAGGCCCGGCAGCGCGTGCTTGCTCCACCGGTAGTACCAGTTCGGGTGCCCCGCCCACGCGACGTCGAGCGGCTCGCGAAAGTCGAAGGGGAGCGTCAACTTCAACGCCGCCAGCTCGTCGAAGATCAGCCGGTTGTAGATGCGCAGGATGCGGGTCGAGATGCCGTCGCGTTCGTACCACAGCTCCCGTCCCACCTTCACGATCTGACGGGGATCGATCGCCCGAACTCCCCACAGTTTCTCCGTGCAGGAGAAATCGACCGCGGTCTTCTGCGTCGGCGGGTCGATGTCGAGAAGCACGACGTTTTCGGGGGGCAGGCCCGCGAGGATCGCGGCGCCCACCTCCCGGAGGTACCCGTCGGGATCGAGCCCGGAAAGGAGATATCCGAGCGGTTCGTCCCCCGGCACGAGCTCCCGCTGAAGGCGCGATTGCATGAACTGGAACCCGTAGAGAGAAGGAAAGGCCTGCAGCTCGATCAGCCGCGGTGCGAGGCGTCCCCCCTCGCGCACGACGGCGAAATCCGCCTGGGCAAACAGAGGCAAAGGATCGCACCCGGGGACGTTCCACTCGGCGGGAACCGCGTCGAGCGAACGCGCGAGGCTCTCCGGCGTCGAGAGCTGCGCCCAGATCTCCTCCGCCGCGAGGACCATCTCGTCGCGCAGCGCCGGGGGAAGGAAAACCGGAGTCTCCGCCAGCCGGAACACGATCGGGAACCCGCATTCCGCCGCCAGGCGTTCCTGGTAGCTCTCGTAAAGATCGCGGGTGAACGCCTGGTTGTAACGGTCGCGGAGCGACGGGATCATTGGGGGGGCCCGTCGAGCGTCGAGCGTTCAGCGTTGAGCGTTTGAGGCAAACCGGCGGCTCTCGGCTTTCGACCCTGAGCGCTCAACCCTCTCAACCCCCAACCGTCAACCGTCAACCCTCAACTCAAATCAAGAACTTCGAGTCCGCCATGATCTGGTCGTCGTCCATCCACACGTCGAAGTGGCGGCCGACGATGTCGAGGTGCGTCCGGCAGCTCCATGTCGCGCCGGTGTGCTCGGAATACGGATGGCCGAAGGCGAGATGAAGGCCGGGCAGCTTCTCGTCCTGCAGGATGTTCCCGATGATCGATCGCACGGCAATGTTGGTGCCGAGCGCGAACTCGCCGACGCGGTTGGAGTTCTCCTCCTGGCTGGTGTAGGCGAGAAAGCCCTCCAGCACCTCCGCGCGGTCGCACCGGGCGTCGACCAACCGGCTGTTTTCGATCGTGACGCGCAGCGGGCTCGCCTCGAGGTCTCCGTATCGGGCGCACAGATAGTCCCCGAGAACGCCGTCGACGACGTAGATGCCGTCGATCCGGGCCGGCGAGGTGAGCACCTCTCCGGCGGGAAGGTTCGCCCACTTGTCGGGAGAGATGAGACCGCTCGTCTTCAGCCAGAGGATGGAGGGGTCAAACGTCGCCTCGAGGTCCGAGCCGCCGGCGGATTTCGCGCGGATGCGGGTCGACTGCCGCGCCCGCTCCAGCACTCGCGACGAGATCTCGTCCACGAGGTTGAAGTCCGCGCGCATGCCCTCGAGCATGATGCGGTGGCTGATGTAGACCATGTGCGCGTGCCGGATCCGGCGCCGGTTCACGACGTCCGTCATCTGGATCCGCTGCGGGAGCTCGCCCGTCTGCGGCTGTGCGGCAAAGATCGAGACGGAGGACCGCTCGAGCGACGCCAGAATCGGCGCTGGCATCGAGGTCATCGGACGCGACCCGTAGTCCTCGAGGAGATGAAACTCCAGGGGCGACCCGACCTCCCGAACCTGATCGGCGAGGCTCGCCGCGATCTCCTCGGTCTCCCGGTCGGTGATGATCGTCACGCGTTCGTGTTCGGAAAGCCGCAGGCAGGTGCGGATCGCGTTCCGCGCTCCGGGAATGAGGTCTTCGGCGTAGGCGATCAGAGTGTCTTTCATGGTCTCGCGCTTCCGTCCTGCGAGAACGAGGCGGCGATCGCGGGAGCACCCTCGATGCCGTGGCTCGTTTCCGCGCAGATGAAATCCACGACCTTCTTCAGGTCCCCGCCGCTTTCATGAAAGGCCCGAAGCTGCCGGTCCGCGCCGCTGCCATTCTCGAGAATCCAGCGCAGCGACTCGATCTCTTTGCGGCTGCCGAGCTCGTCGATCACGCCGTCGACGAACTGGAAGAGCTCTTCCATGAGGTCGCGGAAGGGGACTTCCTTTTCCTTGCCGAAGTCGATCAGTTTGCCGTCGATTCCCCACCGCGTCGCCCGCCACTTGTTTTCGAGGATCAGCGCGTTGCTGTAGGGCCGGAAGCCGAGGTTCTTCTCGCGCAGCTCGTACAGCCTGACGCAGATCGCCTGCACGAGCGCGGCGAGGGCGACCGTCTCATCGAGCCGCATCGGCACGTCGCAGACGCGGAATTCGATCGTCTCGAAGAACGGATGGGGCCGCAGATCCCACCAGATCTTCTTCCCGTTGTCGATCGAATTCGTGGCGACCAGGATCCGCACGAACTCGTCGAACTCCGCCGGCGTCTGAAACACGGGCGGGATTCCGGTGCGGGGAAACCGCTCGAAGACCTTCGTGCGGTAGCTCTTCAAGCCCGTGTTGCGGCCGAGCCAGAAGGGCGAGCTCGAAGAGAGCGCGAGCAGGTGAGGCAGGAAGTACCGCGCCTCGTTCAAGATCTGGAACGCGACGGCGCGGTCCGCGATTCCGACGTGGACGTGCAGCCCGAAGATGAGATTCGAGCGCGCGACGAGCTGGAGCTCCTCGACGATCGACGCATAACGGGGGTCCGGGTAGATCGCCTGATCTTCCCACCGGGAGAACGGATGCGTCCCCGCGGAGGCGACGTTCATTCCCTGCCGCCGTGCCAGACCGATGATCTCGCGCCGCAGCTCCGTCACGTCGCGGCGGACTTCTTCGACGTTGGCGCAGATGCCGGTTCCGACCTCGATGACGGACTGGTGCATCTCGGGCTTGACCCGCTCCTTCAGAAGAAGCTTTCCTTCCTCGAGCATCTCCTGGACGTGGGAGCGCAGCTCCCGCGTCTCCGGATCGATGATCTGGAACTCTTCTTCGACGCCGAGCGTGAAAGCCGGCCGCTGGCGCATGAAGGCTTACCCGTCGCTCTCGGGGTCCCGCGGCGGAAACGGCGTCTCGAGGCGCGGCGGGAACCGCGCGGAGGGCCCGGGTCCCGGCGCTCCCTGCCCGGCCGGAGCGGACGTGCGGCGCGGCCCGGACGGCGCCGCCGGACGCGGCCGCGGCGCCACGGGCGGGCGCACCGATTCCCGCTGACCGCCCAGAAACTCCTGCCAGTGATAACGCGCCACGGGCTCTGCGCCCTGCGAGACGCGCTCGATCAACCAGTCGGCGGCGTGCGAGAGGACCCATTCGAAGTTTTCTGCGCCAACTGAGGCCACGTCCGCGTCGGGCGCAGGATTTAAGAAGTCAATCGCGTACGGGACCCCGTCGCGCACGGCGAACTCGAGCGTGTCAAAGTCATAGCCGAGCGCGTTGGTCAGCTTCAGGCAGTCGTTGCGGACGCGTTCGTAGAGTCCGGGATCGATCGGCTCGGGGCGCTGCACGTAGCGGCCGGCGTGCGGCTGCCGCGGGTCGTACCGCATGACGTGCACATGCTTTCGCCCGATCGCGTAGCACCGAAAGTACTCGTCGAAGACGATCTCTTCCTGAAGCGTCATCACGTTCTGTGCGGACTCCTTGTACGCGGCGAAGAACTCCTCGAGGTTCGCGACGCGGTACACGTTCTTCCAGCCGCCGCCGGAATATGGTTTGAAGAACGCGGGAAATCCGATGTGTGAAAAGACCTCGTCCCAGTTGAGCGGGAAGAGAAGGTTCGACATGGACTCTGAGGTCGTGTCGGGCGGATGCTGGTTCGAAGGCAGGATGACCGTCTTCGGCACCGCCACCCCCGCGGCCCTTGCCACGACGTTGTTGAAGAACTTGTCGTCGGCGGACCACCAGAAAGGGTTGTTCACGACGATCGTGCCGTCGGCCACCGCCTTTTTCAGGACAGCGCGATAAAACGGAATGTCCTGGCTGATCCGGTCGAGGATGAGGTCGTAGGTCTTCGGGCTCTCCAGGCTGATCCCGCCGATCTGGACCGCCTCGGCCGTGACGTTGTGGGCGCCCGACGCGTTGATCCGCTCGATCAGAGCGCGCGGAAAGGAGCGTTCCTGTCCGAAGAGAATGCCGATTTTCTTCATGTCGGAAGCGTCCTTTTCTGTGCCGGATTTCCGGGGTTGCCCTCCGGAACCGGTGATTATCTCAGGGGAAGTGCCCCTTGCCACCGGGGATCGGGAACCGGAAAACCGGAGACGAAGCCCTTTCCGGGATTCAGCCGCGCTCGATCCCGGCGAGAATCGGGGAAAGGGCCCGGTCCTGGGCTTCCCGCAGCACGGTCAATCCGGTGCGGGCGAGTGCGATCAACTGCCCGAGTTGTGCTTCCGAGAAAGGCCGCCGTTCCGCCGTGCCCTGGAGCTCGACGAACGCGCCGGACGCGGTGCCCACGACGTTGAAGTCGACGTCCGCTTCCGAATCCTCGGCGTAGGCGAGGTCGAGCACCGGCTGGCCGGCGCAGATGCCGACGGAAACCGCGGCGACGGACTCGCGCAGCGGCCAACGACGGATCGCGCCTTCGCGCAGGAGCTTCGCGAGCGCTGCCGAAAGCGCCACAAAGGCCCCGGTGATTCCGGCGCACCGCGTTCCACCGTCGGCCTGAAGAACGTCGCAGTCGACGGTAATCGTCCGTTCTCCCAGGCCGCGAAGCTCGACGACGCTTCGGAGAGACCGCCCGATGAGCCGCTGGATCTCGAGCGTGCGGCCGCCCTGTTTTCCGAGCGCGGCCTCGCGGGCAGAGCGCGTGTGCGTTGCGCGCGGCAGCATCCCGTACTCCGCCGTCACCCAGCCGCTGCCGCTTCCCTTGAGAAACGGCGGCACCCGATCTTCGATCGATGCCGCGCAGAGGACGCGCGTGTCGCCCAGCGAGATGAGCGCCGAGCCCTCCGCGTGCCGGGCGGCTCCGGGTTCGATCGTCAGAGCGCGAAGCTCGTCGGGGCTGCGGCCATCGGGTCGGGGAGTCGTCATCGAAACCTCTCTCTCACCGGGCAATTTCATTGCGGAAGTAAGTCAGCGGCCGGGTCAGGTCGACGTGCCCGCCCAGGGTTTCCGCGGGCTCCCCGTTGACGAGGATGCGGACGCGCGTCGTGTCCGCCACGTTCTGAAGCGTCGTGTCGACGAGCGACGCCACGATCGAGAGCTCTTCCTCGGAGCCGAAGGAGAGGCCCGCGTCGACCGCGAGATCGAGCACCGCTTCGCCTTCGGGCATGAGAAAGGCGTTGCGCAGCTGGATCTTCGGCGGCAGAGCGGCGACCAGCCCGTCGCGGGTCGGCCCCTTCTGAAGCTCGCCGAAAATCGCGCGGAGCGCCGCCCCGGGACCCGTCGGCCTGACGATGTCGCGTTCCTCGGCGCGCAGCGCCGAGTCTTCGCGGCCCGGAAAAAAGAGCGTCAGCCTCACAGTTTCCGCGGCCGGAGCTCGCGGCGCCGGCTCTCCCGGCGTGGACGCGGGCGCCGGCGTGACCCGCAGGAAAAGGCGGAACCGGGGCCTGCGAATCCGGACTTCCGGCCGGTTCAACACGACGAGGGCCGCCACCGCTCCCACCAGAAGGAGGAGGAGGACCGCTGCGGCGCGCCGGGTCATGGAGTGCGGGCGGCGGCGGGCGTCGCGGGGCTCGGACGGGCTCCCGGTGTCGGCCGCGCCGCGGCGCCCTTGCGGCGCGCGAAAAACCCCGCGATCGCCCGCGAGATCGCGTCTGCCACGCTTTGCTGGAACGCAGCGGAGGAGAGCTTCTTTTCCTCTTCGGGGTTCGAAATAAACGCGGTTTCGACCAGCACGGCCGGCATCGTCGCGCCCACGAGAACTCGGAACGGCGCCTGTTTGATCCCGCGCTTGTCGGTTCCGGAGACGCCGTTCAACTCCTGCTGGATCGAATCCGCGAGCTCGCTCGAATCCTTGATGTGCGCGCTCTGCGCCAGGTCCCAGAGGATGAAGTCGAGGCCCGGGTTGCCGACGGCCGCCGGAGCGGGAGCCGCGGGAGCGGCGGGGAACGTGTTTTCGCGGCTGGCGACGTCCTGCGCGATCCGGTCGGAAGCTTCCAGGGACAGGTAATACGTCTCCGAGCCGTGGGCTCCGGGCGTTCGGGAGGAGTTGGCGTGGACCGAGAGGAACAGGTCCGCCTTCTCGTGGTTCGCGACAGCGGTGCGGTCGTCGAGCGAGATCACCGCGTCCGATTCGCGGGTCATCAGGACGCGGCAGGAGAGGAGGCGCGGGAGCGCCGACGCGACGCGCCGGGCGATCTGGAGTGTCGCGTCTTTTTCCTGAAGGCCGCCCGGACCGATCGCCCCGGTTTCGCTTCCTCCGTGGCCGGCATCTATGACGACGATCCAGGCGGGAGTCGGCACCGGGGCAGGCGCCGGCGCGGAGGGGACCTCCGAAGCGGCCGCGGCGCGTCCGATCTCGATCACGAGGCGGTCGGGCGACGTCAGCGGATACGCGCGGGCGAAGAGCCCCGGATCGCGGAACTCGATGGTCGCGGAGTCGCCCGCGAAACGGATCGCCGACACGAGAGGATCTTCGTAGCGCCGCTCCGTGAAGGGCGGCACGACTTTCCGGTCGGGCCAGCGGATCTGAAACCCCTCATCGGTCAGTGACGGGATGAAACGGGCGTTCGCGGACTCCTTCAGGACGATCTGGGTCGTCGGCTCGACGTGGACGACCGCGACGTCGATGCTGAGCGCCGGCACGGCCTCCGCGACCGTCCAGGTCCGCCGCGCGGCGTCGTAGGTGGCCGTGGCGCCGACTAAGGGAAGGAGCACCCGGTCGAGCAGATCCGGCGGCGCGTAGAGCGAACCGCCGGCGGAGCGCGCCTGCCGTGAGATCTGGACGATGCGCTGATCGACGGGGACCTGGGTTGTGCCGACTCCCAGAAAAACCTGGTGGCCGCCGCTCGAAAGCGTGACGACCCCCGTCGTGGCATCCGCGGACATTTCAAACCCGAGCGCGCGCGCGACATCCGAGACGCGCAGGTCTCCTCCTGCCATTGCGACCGGGAACGACTCACCCCTCCAGACGATCGTTCCGGTGCCCGCGGGCGAGGGAGAAGGAGTTGCGGACGCGCCGGTCGTCTGACCCGCCACCAGCCGCGTGAGACAGAGGAGAGCGAGCACCAGCGCCGCGCCGGCGGTCGCTGTCGCCCGGGAAAGAAGGGTGCGTTTCGGGTTGGCCGGAAGGCGAGGCCGCGATTTCGCTGCGGGCGGCTCTTGACGAAGCATCCGTGAGAAACAGAGTACTCCGCAATCCGATCGCTCGCGAAGCCTTTCGCCGTGGGGCGTCGAGTTTACCGGCGACCGCGCGGTTGCCGCCTCTTACCGAGCCTGGGAATTCCCCGCGAAGCATTCGTGCACAAACTCGGGACCGAGCCGCCGCGCGGTCTCCGAAGGAACCTGGGATTCCGGTATTTCCCGGAACTCGAAGCGGATTGCCCCCGCCGCTTCGACCGTCGCCAGGAGATAGCCGTAGACGTTCGTCTTCGCCTCCTTCGCCTGCGCGGCCCCGGGCGGGAGTTTGTAGCGCACGGCACCCGCGGTCCCGATGATCCAGCCCGGGATCGCCTCCCCGGAGGCCTTCTTTTCGGCGGTGTCGAAGATCCCGCTCATCAGGAAGTGCGAGTGGCTGGCCAGGATGTAGACGGGTTTCACTTTTCGGGCTCGGACGAGGCGCGCATAGACGGCGCGGCCGCTCTTCTCGCCCTGAGCCCAGTCGTTCATGCTGTGGTCCGCCGCGAGGCTGTCCGGAAGGGCAGCGTGCATTCCGACCACGATCGCGGCGACCTGCGGGTCCGCTTCCGCCCGCGTGATCACGCCTTCGAACCAGCGCACCTGCTCCGCTTCGAACTGGTCGTTCGAGCCATTGTCGAGCGCGACGAAGTCGACGCCCCCGTGGATCCAGTGATACCAGGTCTTCAGGCGGTGGTCTTTCGGGTCATCTTTCAGCCGCTGCTCACGGATCGTGGGCGCGTTCAACCAGTCGGCGAACTGCGAGACGTAGTCGAGCCGTGTCTTCGGCGCGACGAGCTCGTGATTTCCGATCGCCAGAAACACGGGTATAGATCCAAAGGGGACGAGCTGGCTCTGGATGAAGTCGTCCCAGACGCCGCGGTTGTAGTCGGTGATCGAAACCTTCTTCGCGCGCCGGTCGGGGTGCTGGAGAAAATCCTGATCGAAGTCGTAGAGCGCCCGAAAGTCGCCGAGGTGCCAGTAGAAGTCGACCGTCCCCTGCGAAGCCTGCGCCGCGATCGCCGGCATCACGACATCGCCGCAGTTGCGCGAGTCCCCGCTCACCATGAACTGCCACGACGCCCCCGCCGCGGCCGGAGCGGATCTGGCAGACGCGGACGCGGGCGCGGGCGCGGGCGACGGCGCGGGCGACGGCGCGGCTGCGGATCGCGCCGGCGCAGGACCGGGGGACGGCGACGCGCCGGCGCACCCGATGGCGAAAGCGACCAGCCCGAGAGCCGTTTGCGCGTTTTTCCTTCGCATCTGTTCCTCCGTCGGCAAAGCATCTCACCTCGGCCCCTGGGAACCGAGCTTGCGGGTTCCGACTGCCGCCGACATACTCGATTCCCGTGTTCGGCCTCGCCAGGCTCTTTGTTTTGGCCGGCTTCACCGGCGTCCTCCTCCTGCTCGCGGGGTTCCTTCTGTTCGACACCCCGCTCGAGTACCGCCTCGACTGCGCGCGCGCCGCCGGCGTCTGCACCCTCACGCAGCGGCTCGTCTCGAAGACGAGGACGGGCTCCGTGCCGATCGCTTCCCTGCGCCAGGCCGAGATCCGCGTTTCAACGCCGCGTCGAGGCTCTCCGCGGATCACCGTGTGGATCGTCGGCGTCGGAGGGCCGTTTTTCGTGTCCGACTACGCCTCCCGTGAGGAGGCGGGACGGGACGCCGCCCGGATCGACTCGTTCCTGCACGACCGATCGCTTCCGAGGTTTCAACTGCGGCACGACGTCGAGACCATGTACCGGGTGACGTGGGGAGCGCTGGCCGTGAGCGCCGCCATGGTTGCCTGCCTCGCGTACGTGCTGTTCGCCCGGAAAGGCGTCGTCCGCGGCGGGGCCTGAGGCAGGTTTCGGGCCCGAGGGGCTCCCTCGTCCCTCGCGTCGCCTGGTTCACGAAGTCCAACGCAGACCGACGACGGAATCAATACTCCGCGCAGAGGGACCGCTATGCTGCGGATCAGCCGCGGTCGTCGCGGCGAGGAGGTTTCATGGGACTGCTGCGCATCGCGGTTTTCCTTCTCGCGGCGGCGCCGGGGTCCGCCGGCGCCGGCGCCGGCAGTCACGTCAGAGACGCGGAGACGGGGTTCGCGAAGGCGTTCGCGGATCGCGACCAGGCCAGATTTTTCTCCTACGTGGCGGAGGATGCCACTTTCCTGAGCCCGAAGAAGACGATGAATGGAAAGGCGCAGGTCGTGGAGGGTCGCCGTTCTTCCGGGGTCCGGACGCGCCGTTTCGCTGGCAGCCCGAGCGGGTCGTGATCAACGGCGCGGGGGACATCGGCCTGTCGACAGGCCCCGTCTTCGACGCGGCCGGCAAACATACCGGCGACTATTCCTCCGTCTGGCGCAGGCAGAAGGACGGAACGTGGAAAGTGATCTTCGACGGGCCCGGGGCGCCCGTGTGTTCTCCGGCACCGGACGCGAGGTGAGGTCGCGCGGCCGGCGCGGGAGTTCGAAGATCGCCGGGGCGAATCTATCCTCGCGCCGTCCGACGCTTCCCGACGGCGCTCTTCGCGGTGGATTTTTGATGTCCGGTCGCGGCCGCTGTGGCCGCGGACGCCGCCTGTTCCGCCGCTTTCTCGGCGAGCTTCGTCAGGTTGACGGCGATGGTTCGGGAGTCTCCGCCGGCGCTGCCGAGCTCTCCCGCCGGTGCGGTCTCGCGCTTTTCCAGGACCCACTCGAGGACGTAGACCATCGCGGCGCCTTCTCCGATGTAGAAGCCGGAGAGTTCCTTCACGCGGTCCCGCAAGGCCGTCACCTGGCTTTTGATCTCGCGTTCGGTTTTCACGGTGGTCACCTCCCGTAAAGCATATCGGCTCTCATCTTTTCCTCATCCGGAGTTCCATCTGACCTGGCTCACCTGGGCTTTCCTGTCCGCTCTCTTCGCCGGCGCAATCGCGGTTCTGGCAAAAATCGGCATCAGGGACGTGGACTCCAGTCTCGCCACCTCGATTCGCACGGTCGTCATTCTGGTCTTTGCCTGGGCGGTCGCCCCCTTCCGCTCCCACCAGCCCCTTTCGACGGTGCCGTCGAGAACCTGGCTGTTCCTCCTGCTGTCGGGATTGGCCACGGGGGCCTCGTGGCTCTGCTACTTCCGCGCCCTGCAGCTCGGGGAGGTCGCAAAGGTCGCCCCGATAGACAAGCTCTCGGTAGTCGTGGCGATTTTTTTCGCGGCCGTTTTCCTGCACGAGCGCCTCACCTGGCAGAACTGGGTCGGGGGCGCGCTCATCGTGTCGGGGACGATCATTCTCGCTTTCGCCTGAGCGGCGACTCGCGCGATCCCGCGTCGGAGATTGCCGGACCGCGCAGGGAGTTGCACCTTGAACTCAGCCGTGTGCCGCAAGACCTGGCTCGGTCCCTTCGGTCGTCGCATCACGGGTGGCTAACGCCGGACGCTGGACTGCAACTTTGTACCGCATCCTTGGATTTACTCCCGCTCAAATCGTTCGACCGTGCCATGAAAAGTCTTTTGGTTGCGGATTCGCGTGCATGCAAAAGCCAGCGAGCCACTCACCACCGCTAGAAGAAGGGCATACGGGCTACGCATCGATTGGTAGAGATTAGGGTAGCCAAATATCAGAACCGTCGCTGGGACCATGACGATCAAGAAATTGATCCAGCCCGCCCGGAACATCCTCAAATACCAGAGTCCCGCTCCGGGTACAGACAACTGAGAAGGAACGCCATGAAAGGGTTCTTCATCTGCTACTCCGACTGCGTCATGTGGGCCTCGCGACAGGTTCAGTCGGCATTCATCAAACTGGCAAAGGCCGTCGTAGGAGTTCCTACCACAATGCACGACCCGAACAGGATCGGAAGGGCGGGGAACGACTCGTCACGATTCTGACTGGACACGAAACTACGTTCCCGATCCACAGCGCCGCCATTGAAACGAAATAGAGGGCGGCGCCTGCGAAGCAGGCGGCCGCCCGAGGCCCGCCTGATGCGAAAGGCACAAGGCGGTTACGCCACCGCAAAAGGCGGGAATCACCACGAGAGGAACCGCCAACGGGAGAACCGCGGACAGAGTCACGCGATGGAAGGGCTAGACGTCGCTTTCGACGCTGGGCACAGTGCCTGACGCGAGGAACATCCAGCCATGGAAGAACTCCTCCACATGGAGATCGCGAACCCGGGCGCCAACAAGGCTCCAAGGCTCAAGTTCGAGCCCGGGTGTGGTGGGCAACGACAGCCTCGTAACGGCAAAGTGCAGCAAGCCGTTGAGAAGCCAGCCAAAACGGCGCGTTGACCGCTTTGCCCCGAAGAACACAACTCGTGCGCCTGGTCCAAGATGCGGAAACAGTCTATCGAGTGAGGCCGCTGAGGCGTATACGTCTGGCGCGGCAAACATGAGCAAGCCATCGTGGCTGCCAGTGAGAGCAACGTCAGCAGCAGCCGAGACTACGACGTCCACGTTGTGCCAGCTGTTCTTGTCCACCCGACGTTTAGCGTGGTAGGCAAAGCTAGTGGACCGTAACAACTGAAACGGTAGTACCTTGGTGCCCATGAGCGGCACGATTACTCTTTCGAAAGCGGAACGGGTGGAGCTGACTCAACGGGCGACGAGCCAAGCCGGACGAGCGGACGACGCGCGCCGAGCGCGGCTGATTCTGAGGCTTGAAGCCGGAGACACGTGGGCCCAGATCCGCGAGATGCTCGCCTGCAATGACGCCTTCATCGACCGCTGGAGCAAGCGGTTCGGGGACGA
>JBBQDF010000017.1:0-13921 GCA_038319475.1 Thermoanaerobaculia bacterium | reverse complement strand
AGCACAGCGGGAACCTCGGGGACGGGCAGCACCTATGGAAGCACGGGATCGGCGGCAGGTACCGGCACGGCCGGAGGGGCCACGAGCACCTACGGCTCGACGGAGACCACCGAGCACCGGGGCACCAACTGGGGCTGGATCGGCCTTCTCGGATTGACGGACTGTTCGGGCTGCGTCGGAAAAATGATTCGGACGTGCACGTGGAAAACCGGCAGACGACCTCTCCCGCCCGCTGACGCGCCGGAGGAGCGCGGGGGGCCGCACCCACGCCGCCGCGTCTTTCCGTTCAGGTGAATTCCAGAGCCCGCCCGGGTGCGCGCGCGGGCTCTCCTCTTTCCGGATCCCGAATGCGAGAGCGTCTGCGGGTTTCGGGCCTAGCGCTCCGGTCGTGGCGGCCGGTCGCGCACGAGCTGTCGGATCAGGTCGGTCTGGATCTCCTGGATCTCGAGCAGCCGCTGCCATTGCTTCTTGAGCAGGTGCTCCATCCGCTCGTTCAACACCCGGATTTCGAGCTCCGACTTTAAGTTGACGCGGTAGTCGTTCTCTGAGCGGAGCCTGTCCTTGGTCTCCTGCCGGTTCTGACTCATCATGATCACGGGGGCCTGCAGAGCGGCGATGCACGAGAGGACGAGATTCAACAGGATGTAGGGAAACGGGTCGAAAGGGCGCCGCACCAGAAAGATCGAGTTCGCGACGATCCAGGCGATGAGCACGGCTCCGAAGCTCAGAATGAACCGCCAGCTTCCGCCAAACTCCGCGATTTTGTCGGACACCCGGTCGCCAAACGTCAACCCCTGCTCGAACTCCTCGTTGATGTTTTCAGTGAGGATCTCCTCCTCCCGGATCGATCGGATGACCTGCTCCTCGAGAGCGGACAGCTCCCCCTTTTCATCCTCGAGGAGCCGTTCCATATGGGCGGCGCGATAGCGATTCAGATCCGTCGCGCAAATCGAATCCTTCAACCCGAACCCCGGGTTCTCATCGCGGACCGACTGGTAGATGTGCGGCCGCAGAAGCTCTCCGGCGGTCAACTGTCCCGGCCCCTTCGTTTTTCCGCAGATGCCGCAGAGAGACTTTGCCGCCTCGCTCAATCCTGCCTCCCGGCCGGGGAGCGCCCGGCGCCGTTTCGGAAACGATACCGCGACGAAGGGGGACCGGCTGCGCGGCCTCCGCACGGAGGGACGCGCCGCAGAATCGAGCCGCGCGACGGCTGTTACCTCGCGTGGAGCTCGGAGACCGTCAGACGCCGCGCCCGGGCGATGCGTCACACGAGACTCTGATCGAGCTGCTCGCAGCAGGAGCCGCGCTTCGCGAGGCCGGCGATTACTCCGACGACTCCCAACGCCGGAGAACGCGAACGCGCGGCGTCAACAGGGAGATGAGGACCGCGGGACGGGAGCGAGCGCGAGCCGCATCGAAACGACGTCCTCAGTGCTCGAGCCCGTATTCCTTGATCTTGTTGTAGATGGTCTTCAAAGAGAGGTGCAGCAGCTCGGCGGTCTTCGGCTTGCTTCCGCGCGCGAACTCGAGCGTCTTCTGTATGAGCCTCCGCTCGACGTCCGCCAGAGACGCCCCGACGGCGATCTTCACCACCGGCGGCTTTTTCCTGCGCGAGCGGCGGCGGGCACGCGGCCCCGCGAGCAGCGACAGTACGAGCGTCGGCCCGATGACGTCCCCGTCGGCGAGCGCGGAGGCCCGGCGCACCACGTCTTCGAGCTCGCGGACGTTGCCCGGCCAGTCGTGGGCCCGCAGAGCGTCCAGGGCCTCGGGATCGAAGGTCAAGGCGGGGTCGCGCTCGAGGAGAAACCGGCGGGCGAGAAGATCGACGTCGTCGCCCCGCTCGCGCAGCGGCGGGAGGTTCACGATCGTGTCGCGGAGCGCCTCGAACAGCTCCGGCAGAAGCTTGCCTGCGGCGGCCGCTTCGTCGGGGGACTCGTTGACGGCGAGCACGGAGCGGAACGGTCCGCGCCTCTCGATCCAGGACAGGAGTGTCAGCTGATTCGGAATCGAACGCCGTTCGATCGACGGGAGAAACACCGTTCCCCGCATCGTCGCGGGGGGCGGGGAGTCCGCGTCGAGATCGGCGATCTTCAGAAAGACCCCGGAGCCGCGCGACGAGAGGCCGTGAAGGACCTTCGCGAACTCCTCCTGCTCGGTCCCGGCTTCCCCCGCCAGCAGAATCGGCGAGTCGCCCGCCGCCGCGTGCTCGATGGCGGAAATCGCGGACTGCCACCGCGGGGACTGGCCAACCAGGGAGGCCCTCATCTCCGAGCGAACCAGCGCCACTCTAACGGCTTCGGCGCGGGCCACGCGCTCGCGGTGATCCACGAGCCGCGAAAGAAGCCCGGCCACGCGCGCGTCGGATATGGGCCGCCAGAGAAAATCGGCCGCGCCGCGATCGATGGCGGAGACTCCGCTTTCCAGGTCCCGCTCGTCCGCGAGGGCGAACACGAAGCGGCCCTCCTGGCGCGACTGCTCCTCCAGGAAATCGAACGGGTCTCCACCGGGGGCGTCGAGCGCGACGACCACGATGTCGGGCGCGTACTCCGGGAGCATTCGCCGGGCTTCCGTGAGCCCTTCGACACTGCGGACCTGCTCCCCCGCCGCTGAAAGCGCGCGCCGCAGCGCGTCGCGGGAGCCGGCGGCCGGGTCGACGACGAGGGTCCTCATGGAACCGACGATTGTAACCGGAAGGAGCCCGTCACACCGCTGTCAGGGCGTCAGGCGCCAGGGGGTCTCGTCCCGGGGGCCAGAACCATCGTGGCGGGCGCAGGCGGCGCCGCCCGGCGAACCCGGTGCCCGGCGAGACGTCGAGAGGCCCCCCCCTCGGGGACCCTTGGGTTCCCCGTCAGCGGGGTCGGGGCGCCGGGATCCCGAGGGCGGGCCAGAGGGCGTCGATCTTCGCCCGCACCTCCGGTGTCATCCGGATCTCGTCCGGCCACCGGCGGGCGAACCCCTCTTCCTTCCACTTCCGGGTCGCGTCGATGCCCATCTTGCTTCCGAGGCACGGAAGGGGCGAGGCGTGGTCGAGCTCGTCGACGGGCCCGTGCACGAACTCGATGTCGCGCTCGGGATCGATCGCCGCGAGCGCCTTCCAGAGGAGGCGTCCGGGATCCCGCACATCGACGTCGCGGTCGACGACCACGATGACCTTTGTGAACATCATCTGCCCGGTGCCCCAGATCGCATGCATCGTCTTGCGGGCGTGCCCGGGGAACCGTTTGTCGATCGCGACGACCATCAGGTTGTGAAAAACCCCCTCGACCGGGAGGTGCATGTCCACGATCTCCGGGATCGTCTTCCGGACCAGAGGAAGGAACAGCCGCTCCACGGCCTCTCCGAGAAATCCGTCTTCCATGGGAGGCGGCCCGACGATCGTCGTCAGGTAGACGGGGTTCCGTCGACTCGTCATCGCCGTCACGTGGAAAACCGGGAAGTCATCTTCGAGCGAGTAGTAGCCGGTGTGATCCCCGAACGGACCTTCCCGGCGGCGCTCCCCGGGCTCCACGTACCCCTCGAGAACGATTTCCGCCTCCGCCGGGACGAGGAGGTCCACTGTGCGGCCGCGCACGAGTGGGACGGCCTCGCCCCGCACGAAGCCAGAGAAGAGAAACTCTGAAACGCCGGGCGGAAGCGGCGCGATGGCGGAAAAGACGGTCGCCGGGTCGCAACCGATGGCGACCGCGACTTCCATCCGGCGCCCGTCCCGCTCGTAACCCCTCGCCTGCCCCGCGCCGTCCTTGTGCTTCTGCCAGTGCATCCCTGTGGTGGCGCGGTCGTAGACCTGCATCCGGTACATGCCGACGTTCGTTTTTCCCCCCGCCGGGTCCTTCGTTATGACGAGAGGCATCGTCACGAACGGTCCTCCGTCCTGCGGCCAGCACGTCAGGATCGGGAGGGTGGTCATGTCGACCTCGTCGCCGATCGCCACGAGCTCCTGAGAGGCGCCCGAACGCACCGTCTTCGGGAAGACAGAGGCGAGCTCCGTCACGCGCGGAATCGCCTTCAACTTGTCGAGGATCCCGTCGGGGGCCTTGGGGTCGAGAAAGAACTCGAGGCGCTTCTCCCACTGCTCCCAGGAATCGATCTCGAGCGCCTCGAGCATCCGGCGCTGCGACGCGAAGACATTGATCGCAACGGGAACGCTCGAGCCGGCGACGTTCTCGAAGAGCAGGGCGGGGCCCCCGGCCTTCACCGCCCGGTCCGCGATCTCCGCGATCTCGAGGTTCGGCGACACGCGCTCGCGGACGCGAACGAGTTCTCCTGAGGCCTCGAGCCGCCTTAGAAACGCGCCCAGGTTTCGGAACGCCACGTCAGCTTCCCGTGGCGCCGAAGAGACCGAAGCGGCGGCGCTGCCACTCGGCGACCCCGCCCTCGACATGAGAGACGTAGAGGAATCCCTGCCGCGCCAGGAATTCGCACGCCGACGCGGCATCGGTGCCGTCGCGGCTGAAGATGACGATCGTCTCCTTCTTCCATGCGCCGATCTCGGAAAAGCGGCGCGGCAGCTCCGAGAGGGGCACTTCGCGGCACCGCTGAAGATGCGGCATCGCCGCGGTGAATTCGTCTCCGTGGCGCACGTCGAGCACGAGAGCCCGGGGATTGTCCCGGATCATCTCGTTGGCGACGCCGGGCTGCACTTCGTGGCAGTTCGCCGTCAGCGACCGGACGACCCGCTGACTGGTCACGCAGCCGGAGCAGGCGAGGGAGGCGGCAAACGCGGCGGCCGCGAGCTTGCGCGGAAAAAACATCTGGGGCACGTCTCTCCGGAAAGATTATCCACCGGGAGTGAGCGAGACCTCCGCGCGCACTTCACCGACGCGCAGCCCCCGGACGTTGCGAATCTCCGGCCGCCGCCATCGTGCGAGGCGGGATTTCAGCCGCGGGGTCAGGCGGCCAAGCTCCTCCAGGATCGTCAGGCAGACGGCATCGCGGGAGCGCGACGACCCGTCCTCGATTTTGAACGCGATGCCGACCGCTTTTTCCGCCTTCCCCCGGCCCTTGACTCCGACGGCGTACACGCCCTCCGCGCCCTCCTTGCCGATCCACCGGCCGGCCCCCGCCTCGAGAAAATCGGTCGTGAAGCGGTCTTTTCCCGCGACCATGGACGGGCTCGCGGTCATGGCGTCGACGACCCGCGCCGACGCCGCTCCGCCTTCTCCGGGCCGGTTGCGCGCCGTGAGCCGCGCATACGCGAGCGCGAGGGCGGAGAGAGGAAGGAAATACACGGGAAGGCTGCATCCGTCGACCGCGACTCCGATGGAGGCGGAGGCGACGCCGGTGAACTCCGAGACGCGCGCGAGGATCTCCGCCTGGAGCGGATGCCAGGGCTCCCAGTAACCGCGGGACGGCAGCGCCAGAAGGCGGCAGGTGAGAAGAAGGCCGGCATGCTTTCCGGAGCAGTTGTTGTGGAGGGCGGACGGTCTCTCTCCCGCGGCGATCAGCGCGCGGGCCGATGGAACATGCATCGGAAGGTCCGCGCCGCAGCCGAGGTCGGCCACGCGGAATCCGCCGCGCTCCAAGATGCGCCGGGCGACGCGGACGTGCCTCGGTTCGCCCCCGTGCGAGCCGCACATGAGCGCGATCTCGTCGTTGCCCAGTCGAAACGCCTTCTCCCCCCCACCCGTCAGCAGAGGCATCGCCTGGAAAGGTTTCGCCGCCGACCGCAGGTAGATGTCCGCGCCGGAGTCCCCGCAGGACGCGAGCGTCCTCCCGTCTTCGTCGACGACCGCCACCGCTCCGCGGTGCACCGATTCCGTCCGCCCGCCGCGCAGGACGCGTGCGAGCACGGCGGAGGCGGCGTCAGGCATGGGCGCCTTCTATCATGCGGGCCGGTGTTGCTCTCGCCGCCCGGCCGCTCGGCCTTATGCTGACCGGGGACGGCGATCGGGAAATAAGAATCGCGAAAATACTGTTCCGGAGGACCAATGCGATCCTTCCTGCTGGGTTTCCTCCTTGCGGCCTGCGCCGCGAGCGCTACCGCCGAGGAGCCGCGCCCGTTTCCGGATCTTGAATTCGCCGGCGCCGAGGGAGGCGCGATCCGGCTGTCGCAGCTCAAGGGAAATGTCGTTCTAGTCAACGTGTGGGCCACCTGGTGCGGTCCCTGCCGGCTCGAGTTGCCGGTCGTCCAGCGGATGTACGACCACTACAGCGACCGCAATTTCGTGGTCGTGGCGGTGAACATCGACGCGGACCGCAAACGCATCGAGCCGTTCATGAAGCGATACAACATTTCCCTGCCCATCTATTACGCCTCTCCCGAAGACGCCGGACAGATGACGGCGCTCGGCATCCCCTCCACCTTTCTGATCGGGCCGGATCGGATGCTCCTCGACAACCAGGTCGGGTACTCGGCGGAAGTCGAGGGAAGGTGGAAGCAGATGATCGAGAAGCACCTGAAGGCCCCCCGGAAAAATGGAGCACGCGGGGCGCGCTGACCGCGCGGCTCCCGACGGCAGGCCGCCCGCGCTACGGCGGCCGTGCCGTCGGCTTCCAGGTCACCCCGCAATCGTTTCGTCATCAACCCGTCCTCTCGGCCCCGCGCTTGCATCCTTCCGTCCGAACGCGGCCCTCGAGGGCGCGATGACACCCATTGGAGGCCTCATGAAGACTCGAATCGCGTCCCTGTCGCTTCTCGTTCTCCTCCTTTCCTCCGCGGCCGCGTCTGCCCAGTCTCGATCGAGCACCGCGGTTGAGCTCAATCCGTTCGGCGGTTATCTCTTCGGAGGCCGGTTCTCGCGGGGCACGAACGTGCTGTTCACTTCTGACGTGGACGTGGAGGACCATGCGACGTTTGGCGGCCGCATCGGGTTCAACGTCACGCGCACGTTCGAGCTGGAGCTTCAGTACTCGCGCACGAAAACCTTCTTCACGACCCATGAGGGCGGGGAGCTCTTCGGCGTGGGATCGTCGCGGCTCGGCCGGCTCGACATTGATTACTACCTCGGTTACATGACGTTTAATTTCGGTCACAACCGGCGAATCACCCCGTACCTGAGCCTCGGAGCGGGGGCGGCGCGGCTCGATCCGCACGTGCGGGGGTCCTCGGCGGGAAGCGAGAACAAGTTCACCGCCAGCGCCGCCGCCGGAGTCAAGACGATGTTCACTCCGAACTTCGGGATGCGTTTCGACGGGCGGTACTACGGCACGCGCCTCCGGAACAGGAACGACCGCGGGAGCCGGTGCGACTCGTTCTTCGACGACTGCAACAGCGATCGGCGGGACTGGCTGACCAACGGCGACGTGAACGGGGGATTCGTCTTCGCATTCTGATACCGGAGACCGGGGTCGAATCGAGAGTCAGCACTCCCGGCCGGGGATCCGCGGATCCCGGATCATGATGCGCCGGCCTTCGCCCGCCGCGCGATCGATCACCACCTCGATCGTAGGCGGCAGGAGAACCGCGATTGCGCTGCCGGGCCACTCGACCGCCGCGGGCGCCCCCTCGAGAGCGTCGGGGACGCCGACTGAAAGAAGATCCGCGGCGCGATCCTCCAGCCGGTAAAGATCGACGTGCCGGAGCACGAGGCGTCCGTCGGGCGCAGCGTATTCGTGAACGATCGCAAAAGTCGGGGAGGCTACCTCGCGGGCAGCCGCGCCGAGGCCGCGCGCGAGTCCCCGGACGAAACAGGTCTTCCCTGCCCCGAGGTCCCCGCGCAGGTAGACGACATCGCCGGCGTCAAGAGTCCGTCCGAGAGTCGCGCCCGCTTCCTCGGTCTGCTCGGGGGATTCAGAGACCAGCTTCCGGATCACGAACCTTCCGGTGACGCCCGCTCGCCGGACGCGCCCGTCCGGAGCGCGAGGCGCGCGGCCGGGAGCGCGTCGGCGAGCTCTCCGGCGAGAACGCCGGCGTCGCCATAAATCCGCGCCAGCCGGTCACCCGCGTCTCCATGCAGGTACACGGCGGCGATCGCCGCATCTTCCGCAGGCAGACCCGCCGCCAGAAACGCCCCGATGGCCCCCGCCAGGACATCGCCCGAGCCCGGCGCGGAGAGGACCGGATTGCCCGTCGAGTTGACGGTCACGCGCCCGCCGGGATTTGCGGTGAGCGTGGCTTCGCCTTTCAAGACCGCGATCAAGCGGGCCGTTTTGGCCAGCCTCGTGACGGACCCCAGACGGTCCTCCTGCACCTGCCGCGCCGTTTGCGACAGCAGGCGCCCCGCCTCGCCCGGGTGGGGGGTTAAGACCGTCGGGGCTCGCCGCCGCGAGAACGCCTCCGGGCGCCCGGCAAAAGCATTCAAGGCGTCGGCGTCGCAGACGAGCGGCAGAGGTATCGAAAGGAGAGCAGCCAGAATTTCATCGACTCCCGGGCCCGCCGAGAGGCCCGGCCCGACGACCACGGCGTCGAACCCCGCGAGCGCTTCGCGCAGAATCCTTCCCGATCCGATCGCGAAAATCCCGCCCCGGTCGGGAAGAGCCCGCGTCATCGCTTCGGGAAGCGCGGCGACGGCGACGCGTTCGATCGACTCGGGGCAGAACATCGTCAGGAGCCCGGCGCCGGCCCGCAGCGCGCCGCGAGCCGACAGGATCGCCGCCCCGGCTTTCCCGCGCGATCCCGCGACGATGGCGAGGCGGCCGAAGTCGGCTTTGTTCGACCCGGACGGCCGCGCCGGAAGAAGTCGCTCGACGTCCTCCCTCTCGACGATCCGGACGCGGCTCTTCTGGCCCTCGAGCGTGGATCGGGGGATCCCGATGTCGCGGACCGACACTTGCCCGCATTTTGCGCGCGCGGGCGGCAGGACATGACAGAGCTTCGGCGCGGCGAAGGCGACCGTCCGGGAGGCCTGAATCGAGACCCCCGGAGGTTTGCCCGAGTCCGAAGAAAGCCCCGACGGCACGTCGGCCGAAACGACCGGCCGCCCCGAGGCGTTGATCTGCGCGACCGCTCGGGCCGCACGGCCGCGCAGGGGCCGCGAGAGGCCCGTTCCGAAGAGCGCGTCTAAGACGCCGTCGCACTCTCTCAGCGATTCCGCGAAGCGGGTCCACCCGCCGCGCGACGCGAGGGAGACGATTGGAAGGCCCGAGTCCTCCACGCGCGCGCGGTTCTGCGCGGCGGCGCCGCGGTACTCCGCGGGAGCGTTCAGCGAGAAGACCGTGACCCGGGTTCCTTCCGCGGCGAGCAGGCGCGCGGCCGCCAGACCGTCCCCGCCGTTATTGCCGGGACCGCAGACGGCGACGACGCGGCTCCAATCGGGAAACGAAGACGCAATGTCCGCCACGAGCGCGGACGCCGCGTTTTCCATCAGCTCGAGAGGGGGGGTCCCGGCGCGGATCGCGGCCGTGTCCGCCGCACGCATCTGGCGCGAGTCGACGACCGGAATCAAGGCAGCGCCGCCAGAGCGCGCGCCGTCGCGACGGGAAAGTCGGGAGCCTCTCGATCACGAGCGGACAGATCGCGCCGAAGCCGGTCCAGGTCCTCCGGGCGGTCCACGTCGTACCCGGCGGGCAGCGTCCAGAGCTCGACGCCGCAATCCGACAGGCGGCGCCGCGTGACGTCCAGGACCTCTGCCGTCGACCAGGGAACGTCCCGCAGAGCCTCCCGCCAGGCAGCGCCGGCGGAGAAAGCGATGGCGCAGTAGCCACCATCCTCGGCGGGGATCACGGCGGCCCCGCCGCGCTAGACGCGCGCGAGGGCCTCCGCCAGGGCCAGGCGCGGGAGGGCGGGATGGTCGGAGCCGACGGCGACCGCGGCCGGCGCTCCGCGCGCGAACTCCTTCGAAAACGCCGCGGCGAGTTTTTCTCCGAGGTCGCCCTGCGCCTGGGCCTCGCGGCGCCACGGCGCCGGAAACAGCTCCGCGAGCTCGGGAGCGTCGGGATCCGGGTCCGTCGCGACGACGGGTTCCCACGCTTCGACGGCCCCGTACAGCCGCGAGGCATCCTCGAGGAACGCGCGGTACAGCCGCAGGGCACCCTCGCCCGTCAGGCGCGGGGCAAGGCGCGTCTTGACGCGGCCGGCTACCGGCACCCGGGCAAAGAGGATGAGCGAGGGCCGGCGGCGCATCGCCTTATGGTAAACGGAGGGAGAGCGAGTTCGGCGTTCGGCGTTCGGCCTTCGGCGTTCAGCGTTCAGGGTTCAGAGTCAGGAAGATCGGCGCCGGCCCTCTTTCCCCGCTCACTCCCTGACCCTGACGGCCGTGCCCTTTCCTCCCGGGTTAATTCGTCTTCGGCTTCTCGTCCTTTTTTGCGTCCTTCGGGAGAAGGGAGACGAACAGATTCTTCTGGAAATAGGAGGTGGCACCGGTGCTTCCGTCGCGGACCGCGAACGCGATTCGCTGGCTGCCCGGCGCGACCGTCATGGTGAAGTCGTAGAACCAATCCTTCCCCTGCGCCGCGGAGAGGTCCTTGGCCGGAACGGTCACGACCTGACGCTGGATGGCGAGATCGGATTGCTTTTCCGCGGCGTCTCGCGCGATGACGTACACGAAGAACGCCCCTTCGTACCGGTCCCCGGTCGGGAGAAGGCCGAGTTTTCCGATCGGCACCGCGATGCGCACGGGAATCGCGAAGTTTTCGTCGTTGTACGGCTTCTGAGCGCCGAGTGTCACGTGGATGCCGAGGGGATTGTCGTCGCGCGGGTAGAAGAGGCTCGCCTGGACGGCCTCGGCGGCCAGCGTTTCGGATGTTTTCTCGAGGAACGTCTTGCGAAAGCGCGCCCGCATCCCCTTGCGCTTCACGTTGACGGTGATCGAGTGCGGGCGATCGACGGCGGAGCGGGAGGTGCGATATCCGAGCGAATAGAAGCTCGAGAAGTCCTTCGCGAGCTCGTTTAAACTCCGTTCCCAGCTGTTGCTGTTGATCGACGCCATGCCGCCGGTCTGCTCCGCGAGCATCTGGAGGGGCGCCTGCGAGTTCTGCCGCATCAGGAAATCGCTCGGGCGGCTCTGGAAGCTGCGGTTCTCGGCGGTCACCATCTCGTCGACGGTGAGTCCTGACGCGTCGAGCGCCCAGATCGTGACGCCCTGCGCGTTGGCCGCCTGAATCAGGCTCGCGTACTTTCCGCTCATGTCGAATTCGAACGCCTCGAGCGTCGAGGTCGCCTGCTGGTACTTCTTCTGGACCGCGTCGAAGAGCTCCATCCCGGCGGTCGCCGGCAGCCCTTCCGACACGTAGACCAGGACCTTCCTCCCCTTGATCCCGGCGAGTGCGTTCAAGGTTTTCTTGAAGGCGTCGACGTCGAACTCGAGATCGTTTCTCAGCGACCGCGCGTACTGCCGCGCGATCTGGAGCGCCTCGTCCGGCGAGCGGGACTCGTCGATGCGGTGGAGACTGTCGCGCCGCTCCCCGGCGGTCGACGTCCCACCGCCGGTCTCGCGCTCGATCTCCTCGAGAGCGGCCAGGATTTCCGTCGGGTCCGCCGTGAACTTGCGCTTGACCTTCAGGGACCGGTTGAAGGTGATCACCTCCGCCTCCGCCCGCGGTCCCACGTTTTTCGAGACGAACTCCTTCAGCTTGCCGAACATCCGGTTGCGGTTCTGCGGAGAGATGTTCAGATTGTCGATGTAGAGGATGAAGCGGGCCTTGATCTCCTGGGGAAGGTCTCCGCGGGCCTCGACAGTTTCCAGAGGCTCACTCTTGCCATCTCCGAACGTGACCTTTCCGCCCCCGACCGAGTAGAAGTTCTCGATCGCCTGCGGCACTCCGTCCTGAAGCACCTCGAAATCGTTTTTCGTCAGGTCGGTCACGCGATTGCCCTTTGAATCGGTGACCACGACCTCGACGTTGCTGATGTGGACCTCGACGCGCTCGCCGACGGGAGGCATCGCTACCGGCGCGGAGGGCGGCTTCGGCGCCTGCGCGAGCGCGACCGTCGAGGCGAGGAGCCCGACTAAGGCGAACGGTGTCTTCAAAATGTGCCTCCTGCCGCCCGACAAGCGCGCGCACTTCGCGGAATATTCCCCCGTCGGACGGGCCGCGCGCGTCCCGGCGAGGGGCTGGAAAAAACGGTGTTGCAATGTCAGGGGGAATTCAACAGAATTCGCCTCTCCGGAACCCCCCCAAAGGCCCGGAAAAACGACGAAAAGCGAGCAAAAGCGGATGAAAAGCGAAAAAAGCGAAAGAGCAGAGGAGCATCCCCGAATGCCAAGTCGACGATTTCGCTCCGCCGCCGCGGCACTGCTGCTCCTGGCGACGATCCCTTTTGCGGGGTGCCGGAAGATCGAGGCGCGCCAGGAAGTCAAGCGAGGTAACGACGCTTTCAAGGGCGGCAACTACCCCGCCGCTCTGGCGCGTTACCAGAAAGCCTCGCAACTCGATCCCAGCCAGACGAAGCTTCATAAGAGCATCGGGCTCGCCTACATGGCGATGTACCAGCCGGGGTCGAAACACCAAAAGGACCTCGACTTCGCCGCTAAAGCGATCGAGAACCTGAAGACTTACCTGGCCGCGCACCCCGAAGACAAGCGCGCCAACGAGTTCTTAGTCTCGATGTATCTCTCGACCGACCGCTACGACGACGCGATCGCCTTCTACAAGCAGCGGCTGCAGGGAGATCCGAAGGACACCAAGGCCATTCAGTCCCTCGCCGCGATGTACTTCAAGAAGGGCGATTTCAAAGAGGGATTCGAGTGGCTGAACAAAAGGACGGCCCTGGAGCCCGACAACCCGGAGGCGTACGTCATGATCGGGGTGCAGGCCTGGGACCGCTCCTACCACTTCCCGGACATCGACCCCGCCACCCGCACGCAGATCGTGGATACGGGGCTTCACGCGGTCGAGAAGGCGCTTCAGTTGAAGCCCGACAATTTCGACGCCCTGACCTACATCAACCTGCTCTACAGGGAGAAGGCGAAGGTGGAAACGGATCCAGCCAAACAGCAGGAAGACATCGCGGCGGCCGACCGGTACCGGCAACAGGCACTCGAATTGCGTAAGAAAGCTGCCGCCACCACGCCGACGCCGGAACCGGGCAAGTAGTTCCGGTGTCCTGTCTGTCGGGAGGAGACACATGTTCGAAGATGTGCTGATCGAATCGGGCAACCACAGCGGCGGGGCGAAGACGGCCCTGACTCTGCCTGTTTCAATCGCGATTCACGCGGTGGTGATCGGAATCATCGTCGGGGCGTCTATCTGGTTCGTCGACGACGTTCCGGAGCCCCCGATCCCCGTCACTTTCTACGCCGCGGCTCCCCCGCCCCCGCCCCCTCCCCCGGCTGCGCCGAAGGCCGCCCCGAAGGCGGTCGAAGTCCAGAAACAGGTGCCGGTCCGCTCCGCAGAGATGGTGCAGCCGACCATCATCCCCGAGAAGATTCCGGTCGCTCCCTCCGCGCCCGAGGCGCCCTCCACCGGCGGCGTCGAGGGAGGTGTGGAAGGCGGCGTCGAGGGAGGCGTCCCGGGCGGTGTCCTTGGAGGAGTCGTCGGCGGGACGGGGGGCGCGGGCGGCGGCGACGAGCCGCTGCGCGTCGGCGGCGAGGTCAAGGCGCCTTTGCTTCAGAGCAAAGTAGAGCCCACGTACCCGGAGGCGGCCCGCAAGGCCCGCATGGAGGGTGTGGTCATCCTGGAAGCGATCATCACCGCCAGCGGCAGCGTCGAAGAGGTCAAGGTCTTGAAATCCGTGAATCCGTTGCTCGACGCGTCGGCTGTCCGAGCCGTCTCGGGCTGGAGATACAAGCCCGCCACGCTAAACGGCAGAGCCGTCCGCGTGTACCTGACCGTGACCGTCACCTTCAACTTGCACTAGGATTGCAGATCGTCGTCGCGAGCTGCCGCATAAAGATTACCGAATGACAAGGAGAGCTTCATGAGTTTTGATCCCGTCACTCTCTGGCAAACGATGACGCCGCTGGCCAAGGGGGTGAGTGTCCTGCTCATCCTCATGTCGATCTACTCGTTGACCGTCGCGGTCGAGCGATTCATCTACTACAACAAGGCCAAGAAGCAGTCGCTCGCGTTCGCGCGCCTGGTGACCGGGTTCTTGAAGAACGAC